>CAMJHW010000100.1 GCA_946405645.1 uncultured Bacteroidales bacterium | reverse complement strand
GTTAAGAAAATATTCTTAAAAAATCTTAAAAAACTGATGAAAACCACATTATCGCTCCAAATTGCGTTCAACCCATCAAAAAAAGCACAAAACGTATGGTTTTGTGCTTTTTTCAACTTATATCTGAGACTACGGATCGATCTGGGAGTCCTTGAGGCCGAGGAAATAAAGGATGCCGTCGAGGCCGATGCTGGAGATGGACTGGCGGGCGCCGGCACGGACCTTGGGCTTCGCGTGATACGCGATGCCGAGGCCCGCCAGGCCCAGCATCGGCAGGTCGTTGGCGCCGTCACCGACGGCCACGGCCTGCTCGAGGTTGATGTGCTCCACCTGGCAGAGCAGGCGGAGCAGCTCGGCCTTGCGCCGGCCGTCCACGACATCACCGAGATACCGTCCGGTAAGCTTGCCGTCCACAATCTCCAGCTCATTGGCATAGACATAGTCGAAGCCGAACTTCTGCTGGAGGTATTTGCCGAAATAGGTGAAACCTCCGGAGAGGATGGCGGTCTTGTAACCTACGCGCTTGAGTATCATCATCATACGCTCAAGGCCCTCGTTGAAGGGAAGCTTGCGTGCAATGTCCTCCATCACAGACTCGTCGAGCCCCTTCAAAAGGGCGACGCGGCGGGTGAAACTCTCGGTGAAGTCGATCTCGCCGCGCATGGCGCTGGCCGTGATCGCCTTCACCTCGTCACCCACGCCAGCCCGTTCGGCCAGCTGGTCGATGCACTCGGTGTGGATGAGGGTAGAGTCCATATCGAAGCAGATCAGGCGGCGGCTGCGGCGGTAGATGTCATCCTTCTGGAACGAGAAATCCAATCCTTCGGAGCAGGTCTGAACCAAATCCGCCTGGAAAGCTGCCCTGTCCTCGTGCGTAAGCATTCCACGTATCGAGAACTCTATCGACGAACGGGTCTTGTCATTGTCACCGACAAGCGGAACACGGCCAGTAAGACGCTTGATGGCGTCGATATTGAGCCCGTGACGGAAAATCACCGACGTGACATCGGAGATCTGCCGGGCCGAAATGGTCCGGCCCAGCAGAGTCACGATGTAACGGTTCTTGCCCTGGCGTCCCACCCACTGCTCATAGTCGGAAGGCTCTATGGCCTTGAAGCCTATCTGGACCCCCAGCTCGGATGCCTTGAAGAGCAGATCCTTCATAATGAATCCGGACTTGTCCCGTTCGGTGCTGAACAGGATGCCCATCGTGAGGGTCTGGTGGATATTGGCCTGTCCGATATCCAGGATGAAAGCGTCGTACTTCGCAAGGATGTCGGTAAGGGCGGTGGTCAGACCCGGCTTGTCATAGCCGGTGATGTTGACCTGGATGATCTCGTTGTCGGTCAGGTCCATTTCAAATACTTAAAGTCCTATGGTCTTGAAGAAATCGTTGCCCTTGTCGTCCACGAGGATGAAGGCCGGGAAGTCCACGACCCTGATCTTCCAGATGGCTTCCATTCCGAGCTCGGGATACTCGACGCACTCGATGCTCTTGATGTTGTTCTGGGCAAGGATGGCCGCAGGGCCGCCGATGGAGCCGAGGTAGAAGCCGCCGTGCTTCTTGCACGCATCGGTCACCGCCTGGCTGCGGTTGCCCTTGGCAAGCATTATCATCGAGCCGCCGTGATCCTGGAACTCATCGACATACGGGTCCATGCGGCCGGCCGTGGTCGGGCCCATGGAGCCGCAAGGCATTCCGGCCGGAGTCTTGGCCGGGCCTGCATAGTAGATAGGGTGATCCTTGAGATACTGGGGCATGCCCTCGCCCGCGTCGAGGCGCGCCTTGATCTTGGCGTGCGCGATATCGCGGCCGACGATGATGGTGCCGTTGAGGCTCAGACGGGTGCTGACAGGATACTTCGAGAGGATCTTGCAGACTTCGCTCATCGGCTGGTCGAGGTCTATCTTCACGGCCTCGCCCTCGCCTGCCTTGCGGTACTCCTCGGGGATCAGCTCGTAAGGCTTGTCATCCATCTTCTCGATCCAGATGCCGTCGGCATTGATCTTGGCCTTGATGTTGCGGTCGGCCGAGCAGCTGACGCCGAGGCCGATAGGACAGCTGGCGCCGTGGCGCGGCAGGCGCACGACACGGATGTCGTGGGCCATGTACTTGCCGCCGAACTGGGCGCCCAGGCCGATCTTGCGGGTCTCCTCGAGGAGCTCCTGCTCCAGGGCGAGGTCGCGGAAAGCGCGTCCGGTCTCGTCGCCGCTTGTCGGAAGGCCGTCATAATAGTGCGTCGAAGCGAGCTTGACGGTGAGGAGATTCTTCTCGGCGGAGGTGCCGCCGACGACGATGGCGATATGGTACGGAGGGCAGGCCGCAGTGCCGAGGGTCTTCATCTTGGATACGAGGAAAGGCACCAGCGTTCCGGGATTCTGGATGCGGGCCTTGGTCTCCTGGTAGAGGTATGTCTTGTTGGCGGAACCGCCGCCCTTGGTCACGCAGAGGAAACGGTACTCCATGCCCTCGGCCGCCTCGATGTCGATCTGGGCGGGGAGGTTGCACTTGGTATTGACCTCATTGTACATGTCCAGCGGAGCGTTCTGAGAATAGCGGAGGTTCTCCTCGGTGTAGGTCTTGAAGACGCCGAGCGAGAGAGCCTCCTCATCGCAGAAACCGGTCCAGACCTGCTGGCCCTTCTCGCCATGGACGATGGCTGTGCCGGTGTCCTGGCAGAGAGGGAGCTTGCCCTTGGCGGCCACCTCGGCGTTGCGCAGGAACGTCAGGGCGACGTACTTGTCGTTCTCGGACGCCTCGGGGTCGCGGAGGATCGAGGCCACCTGCTCATTGTGCGAACGGCGGAGCAGGAAACTCACATCGCGGAAAGCGGTATTGGCCATCACGGTAAGGGCCTCCTTGGAAACCTTGAGGATGGGATGGCCCTCGAACTCGCCGAGGGATACGAGTGCCTCGGAACCGGGAATCTTGTAATACTCAGTGTTGTCTGCTCCCAGCTGGAACATCGGAGCGTATTTGAATTCTGCCATATCGATATTTGGTTAGTGATTATTCATCGTCGTCTGCCACAGGGGTGAAGTTCCCGCTCCCCTGCTGCATCAGGAAGGTCTTCATGAACTCGTTCAGGTCTCCGTCCAATACTCCTTGAGTGTCGGCGGTGGAATAACCCGTGCGGAGGTCCTTGACCATCTTGTACGGATGCAGGACATAGGAGCGTATCTGCGAGCCCCACTCTATCTTGCGTTTCTGGCCCTCGAGCTCGGCCTGCTTCTCCTGGCGTTTCTTCAGTTCCAGGTCATAGAGGCGCGACTTAAGGATGCGGAGCGCATTCTCCTTGTTGCCGATCTGGGTGCGTCCCTCCGTATTTTCGACCACGATGCCCGTAGGGATGTGGCGGACGCGCACGCCGGTCTCGACCTTGTTGACGTTCTGGCCGCCGTGGCCGCCGCTGCGGAAGGTATCCCACTCCAGGTCGGAGTCCTTGATCTCGATATTGATGGTATCGTCCACCAGAGGATAGACGAAGACCGAGGAGAATGTGGTCTGGCGCTTTCCCTGGGCATTGAAGGGAGAGATGCGAACGAGGCGGTGGACCCCGTTCTCGGCTTTGAGGTAGCCGTATGCAAAATCGCCTTCGATCTCTACGGTGACGGACTTGATGCCCGCCTCGTCTCCGTCCACCAGGCCGGTGACCTCGGTGCGGTAGCCGTTGCGTTCGGCCCAGCGGAGGTACATCCTCATCAGCATGGCCGACCAGTCGTTGGCCTCGGTGCCTCCAGCTCCGGAATTGATGGTGAGCACGGCTCCGAGGTTGTCGCCCTCGGCACCGAGCATGTTGCGCAGCTCGAGGGCTTCGATCTGCGCCAAGGCTCCGGCATAGGCAACGTCAAGCTCTTTGACCTCGGGCGTCTCGACCATCTCCTCCCCTTCGAGCGAAGTGCTCTCCCGGGCGAACTCGTACAACACTTCAAGGTCATCCACTGCCGTGGAGGCCTTGTCGAATCCGACGACCCAGAACTTCAGGGCCGAAAGCTCCTTGAGGAACTTTTCGGCTTCCTTGGGATCGTTCCAGAAATCAGGAGCCAAGGTCTTCTCCGTCTTTCTTGCCACCTCCGCGCGCCTTCCGGACATATTGAGACACTGGTCAAGCGTCTCCAGCCTGTCCTTCAACTCCTTTATCTGTTCTATAGTCGTCATATCAGGTATGCATTATTTTGCAAAAATACGAAAAACCGGCTGCTAAACCAACTCGATGCCGGCGGCGGCGCAGGCGACGCGCATATCGTCCGGCCAGAGGCTGGACTGGATCTCGCCGATGTGCGCCTTGCGAAGCAGGTACATGCAGAGGCGGGACTGGCCGATGCCGCCGCCGATGCAGGCTGGCAGCTCGCCGGCGAGCAGGCGCTTGTGGAAGAAGAGGTCCTTCTTCCACTCCTGGCCGCGGATGGCGAGCTGGCGCTCCAGCGACTCCGGGCTCACGCGGATGCCCATGCTCGAGACCTCGAAAGCGCTCTCAAGGATGGGATTCCAGAGCAGAATGTCGCCGTTAAGGCCGTTGAAGCCGTCGGAGTTGGGTGTGCTCCAATCGTCGTAGTCGGCGGCGCGGCCGTCGTGAATGGATCCGTCGGACAGTTCACCGCCGATACCGATGATGAACACGGCGCCGTACCTTCTGACTATTTCGTTCTCTCTCTCCTTGGGCGTAAGGCCGGGATACATCTGCAGAAGCTCCTCAGAGTGGATGAAAAAGATATCTTCGGGGAGTTGGGGAACTATCTGCGGGAACTCCACGTAGAGTTTGTTCTCGGTGACCTTGATGGCTTCGTAGATGCGGCGGACAATCTTCTTGAGGAAAAGGAGATTGCGGTCCTCGGGGCGGATGACGCGCTCCCAGTCCCACTGGTCCACGTAGATGGAGTGGATGTTGTCCAGCTCCTCGTCGGGGCGGAGGGCGTTCATATCGGTATAGATGCCCCTGCCGGGGGCAGTGCCGAGTTCGGCTAGCTTGAGCCTCTTCCACTTCGCAAGCGAATGGACGACCTCGGCCTGACGCTCGCCCATGTCCTTGACGGGGAAGCGGACAGGGCGCTCGACGCCGTTGAGGTCGTCATTGATACCGGTTCCGGTCATGACGACCATCGGCGCCGTGACGCGCAGGAGCGCGAGCTGGGCGGAGAGGTTGTCCTGGAACATGTTCTTGACGGCCTTGATGGCTTTTTCGGTGTTCTCGACGCTACCGAGGATGTTGCGGTAGCCAGCAGGGATGTACAAAGACATACGCGTAGTTCGTTTTATGTTCAATCCTTCAAATTTACTGAAAAAATGCGTATTTTTGTATGACATGATAGGTATTTTTGACTCGGGAGCGGGCGGGCTGTCCGTATTCAGGGAGATCGTCAAGGTCCTCCCCGAGGAAAGATACGTCTATTACTCCGACAACGCCCACTGTCCCTACGGCGAGAAAAGCCGCGAATACGTCATCGACAGGGCGCGCAAGATCACTGATTTCCTCATCGGACAGGGTTGCGACGTCATCGTCGTCGCCTGCAACACCGCCACCGCCGCAGCCATCTCCACGCTTCGCGCCGAGTACGACATCCCCTTCATCGGGATGGAGCCGGCGGTCAAGCAAGGCGCCCTGCGCACGCGCAGCGGCGTCGTGGGCGTCCTCGCCACCGCCGGCACTCTCA
>CAMJHW010000099.1 GCA_946405645.1 uncultured Bacteroidales bacterium | reverse complement strand
GCCATCTGCTGGACGGTGTTCATCCTCTCCTTGTTGATGTCCTCGCCGCTATGGCCGCCGATGGCGCCGGAGATTGTCAGGCGCAGCCTGCCGTAGTCATCCTTGCGGTTCTCGGTGTCATAGTGGAACACCGCCATGGTATTGAGGCCTCCGGCACATCCGATACAGAACTCGCCCTCTTCCTCGGAGTCGAGGTTGATGAGGGTCTTGCCGGTGAAAAAGCCTTCCTCAAGCGCTTCCGCGCCGTCCATTCCCGTCTCTTCCGAGATGGTGAAAAGGCATTCGAGCCTGCCCATGGGGGCGTCGCTCTCCAGGAGCGCGAGAGAGGCGGCGATGCCGATGCCGTCATCCGCTCCGAGGGTGGTGTCCTTGGCTATCATCCATCCGTTCTCGATGACGTAGCGGATGGGGTCCTTTGAGAAGTCGTGCTGAACGCCGGCGTTCTTCTCGCAGACCATATCCTGATGGCCCTGGAGTACGATGGTGGGGACGTTTTCCTTGCCCGGCGAGGCTTCCTTGATGATGAGGACGTTGCCGGTGGAGTCGGTCTTGCAGCCAAGACCGTGCGAGGCTGCGAACGACTGCAGGTATGCGGTCATCGGGCCTTCATGTCCGGATTCCCTGGGGATCTCCGTTATTCTCTTGAAATGCGATAAGACTGAATCTGATGTCATCGTGCTGTATTATTTGTCTACAGGCACAAGCATCTTGCTGATATCGGTGATGTACTGTTTGAAGCTCTTGTCCGTCGACATCAAATCCGACACCGTAGTGCAAGCGTGCAGCACCGTAGCGTGGTCCTTTCCTCCCAGCTCCGCCCCGATCGTGGCGAGGGAACAATTGTCGATGAGATTGCGGCTCAGGTACATGGCAATCTGGCGGGCCTGGACTATCTGGCGTTTGCGGGACTTGGAGAGCAGGGTGTCGCGGGTGATGTTGAAATACTCGCAGACGACGCTCTGCACCTTGTCGATGGTGACCCCTTCCTTTTCCGTCCCTACTATCTTGTCGGTTATGTTCTGTACCAGGTCGACAGTGGCCTCTCGGTGTGTCAGGGTGGTATGGGCTATCAGGGATATGAGCGCGCCTTCCAGCTCACGGAAGTTGGACTTGACGCGTGCGGCAAGGCTTTCGAGGACCTTGTCGTCGATGGACACGCCTTCGCGGAACGCGCGCGCCTTGAGCATGGCCAGGCGTGTGGAGTATCCGGGGCGGGTAAGCTCGGCCGACAGGCCCCACTTGAACCTGGACAGCAGGCGCTCCTCGAAATTCTGCAGGTCTACGGGGGCGCGGTCGGAAGTGAAGACCAGCTGCTTGCCCGTCTGGTGCAGGTGATTGAAGATGTTGAAGAAGGCGTTCTGCGAGCCCTGGCCGATCAGGTCCTGGATGTCGTCGACGATGAGGACGTCGATCTTCATGTAATAGGCCAGGAAGTCGGTGAGCTTGTTGCGGACGTTGACTGCGTCCATATACTGTGTCTTGAACTCGTTGCCGGTGACATACAGCACTACGAGCTCGGGGAACTTCTCCTTGATGGCGATTCCGATGGCCTGCGCGATATGGGTCTTGCCCAGGCCGGGGCCTCCGAAGAGGAACAAAGGATTGAACGGGGTCTTGCCCGGAGCCATGGAGATGTTGAGACCCGCGGTGACTCCCATCTTGTTGCACTCCCCTTCGACGAGGTTGCCGAAACAATAGACGGGATTGAGGCGGGGATTGATCCTGACCTTCTGCAGGCCGGGATAGACGAACGCGCCGGGATTGTTCGCGGGATTGTAGGTGTTGACGGAGACCGTGCGGTTGACCGGGGTGAGGCCTTGGGATGCGGGATAGCGCATGGGCTGTTCGGTCCTGACGGGACGCACGAGATAGACCAGTCGGGCATCGGTGCCGATGACCCTCTTCATGGTCTTCTTGATGACGTCGAGATAGGCTCCTTCAAGGTATTCGCGGAAGAAATCCGTAGGCACTTCGACCGTGAGCGTGGACTCAACGAAAGACACAGGCCTGATGGGCTTGAACCAGGTCTCGAACTTCTGCGGTTCAATCAACTGCTCGATGATGCGCAGGCAATTGTTCCAAATGTCGATATGTCTATCTTGAATTTGCATCGTGGTCTTGTTCGGGAGTGCAAAAATGGGTGAAAAAAACTTTATAAAAAATCTTTTTCACTATTGTAGTTTAAATTTGTTTTTCTTATATAAGCGTTTAGGAAGAGGGTAAACGCTTATTTTTTAAAGACCACGTTTTCAGATATTTACAAAGCGTTTTTTTTGTAAGCGATTGATTTCTTGCCGATTCTTAATTTATATAAATTCTAAATTAGAGGCAAATCCCTATTTGACGCGCGTACAGCCGTTGTCGTCCACCTTTACGAGGAAAGCGTCGGGATATTTCGCCTTGATTCTGGCGTGTTCCTTCCTTGCTGTCTGAAGGTCTTCGGAGACTCCGATGACGTACTTGTTGAGGGTGGGAGTGCTGATGCATTCGGGCTCGTATCCGAGGAAATATTTGTCCTTCGGATCCATGTTTTTCCTGGTGGCCAGCACTTGTGTCCCGTAGTGTACTCCGGTTGCCGGTGAAGCGGTGGCCGTTGATGCGGCGGGTGCGGATTTCTCCTCGCCCTTCGGCGCAGCGGCGGGCTTGGTCTCCTTCCCCGCCCCGACGCTCTCGTCATACATCTTCTTATATTCGGTGAAGGCTTCCGCGAGACGCTGGGCTATCCTGTCACGGGACTGAGAGGAACGGAGAGTTTCGAGGTCCGTGGGATTGGAGATGAATCCGAGTTCCAGGAGCGCCGCCGGCATCGAAGCCAGACGGAGCACCGCGAAATTGTTCTGGCTGATGCCGTTGCTTTTCCGGATGGGGCCTCCGGCAAGATGCTTGTCGACGACCTGTGCGAAAAGGATGCTTTGCTCGCGGTAGGCATTGGTCATCAAATGGAGGAAAATGTCCGATTCGGGATCCTTGGGATCGAAACCCTGGTACGTGGTGGAATAGTCGTCTTCCAGCAGGATGACGGAGTTCTCCCTCTGGACCACTTCCATATTCATTGCATAGGTGTCCTTGTTCTTGTCCGTCGAGGGTCCGAGGAGGTGTATGGAATAGCCGTTGGGCGTGGTCTTGGTGCTGGAATTGATGTGGACGGAGATGAAGAAGTCGGCATTGTTGTCGGTGGCGAACTTGGCGCGGTCGATGAGGGGGACGAACACCTCGTCCTTTTCCCTTGTCATCAGGACGGTGACACCGGGATTGAGCTTCTCGATCTTCTGCTTGAGCAGCTTGGAGATCTCGAGCGTCAGCCTTTTCTCCATGGTTTTCTTGTCCTTGCTGATCGCTCCGGCATCCTTGCCGCCGTGTCCGGGATCGATGACGACGGTGCGCAGGCCAAGGGATCCGGAGTCCTGGGAAGAGGCATCGGGAACGAAGCAGAAAACGCCCGCCAGAAGGAGCGCGGCACAATATATGCTGGTCTTCAAATTCATCTCGGTACTTTGGTAAACTTGGAAAATAGTCTTACATTTGTACTTTGCAAATTTAGGAAAAAAATTGCGTTCAAAGAATATCATATACTTGTTTGTGACGATTTTGCTCGTCCTTTCGGGCAGCGTCGTCATGTCGGCTCAGAACGACCGCCGGTCGCGCCGCCAGGCCAGGCGCGCGGACCGGACCGAAACGGTTTCCCTGCCGGATTCTTTGACGATCGACCCTGCCGCCCTCGACTCCCTGACTTTCCGCAGGGATTCCATCGCGAGGGCTGACTCGCTTCACCGCGCCGATTCGCTTGCGCTGCTAGGCAAGAGCTCGCTCGAGCGCCCCGCCTTCTCTGGCGCGAGGGATTCCATCATAGAGGTATTCACCGACGGAAAGAGGATGGTCTATTATTACGGTGACGTCAAGGTGTCGTACCAGAACATGGAGCTCACCGCGGCGTACATGGAGTACGACATGAATTCCGGTGAAGTGTTCGCCCAGGGCGTCCAGGACCCGGAGACCGGCGAATGGACCGGGCTTCCCGTGATGAAACAGGGCAGCGACCAGTATGAGATGGAGAAGGTGCGGTACAACTTCAACTCCCAGAAGGCCCGCATCACCAATATGACCACCAATGACGACGAGGGCATCCTGCACGGGCACAATATCAAGATGCTCCCCGACCGTTCCATCAATATCACGGACGGCCAATATACCGTATGTGATGCCGATGAACCGCACTATTACCTGCAGCTCAGTTCGGCCAAGGTGATCACCAAACCGTCGCAGAAGACTGTGTTCGGTCCTGCGCATCCGGTCATCGAAGGAGTGCACTTCCCCATAGTCCTTCCGTTCGGTTTCATTCCGAAGAAGCCGCAGCGCGCCACGGGCATGCTGATGCCGACCTTCGGCGAGGAACAGGCCCGAGGCTTCTACGCGCGCGATGCGGGCATGTATTTCGTTTTCGGAGATTATCTGGACCTCTCGGTTACCGGCGACATCTATACCCTGGGATCGTGGGCGGTGGACGTCAACTCCAGGTATAAGGTCAACTACAAGTTCAACGGCAGCTTCTCCATGACGTACTCCAACGACCAGAAGGGTGAGCGCGGGAGCAGCGATTTCTTCCAGAGCCGCAACTTCGGCCTGAAGTGGTCCCATACTCAGGATGCCAAGGCCCATCCCGGGCAGACTTTCTCAGCGTCGGTCAACTTCTCGAGCCCGTCCAACAGCAAGTACAACTCCCGTTCGGTCAACGAAGCCCTGCAGAACCAGGTCTCGTCGTCCATATCTTTCACGAGGAACTGGAACGGCAAGATTAACCTCTCGGTCAACGCCCTGCACAGCCAGAACTCCAGGGACAGCTCATATGCCTTCACTCTCCCGAACGTCACCTTCTCGGTCAGCACGTTCTATCCGTTCAAGCAGAAGAACCGCGTAGGAAAGGAGAAGGCCTATGAGAAGATATCTTTCGGATACAACACTTCGTTGCAGAACAAGATCAACTTCAAGGCGTCGGAGTTCGGCGAGGAAGGGTTCCTGAACCGCTTCAAGAACGGCATGACGCACAACTTCAGCATCGGACTCCCCTCCTTTACGATTGCCAACTATCTTAATTTCAATCCTTCCGTCTCCTACGGACAGAACTGGTTCTTCAAGAAGAACGAGTATGAATACAACCCCGAGACGGACAAGGTGGAGATGGTGGAGGGCAGGCAATTCAGCACCCTGGGCATCACACAGTCATATTCAGGGGGAATATCCATGAGCACGCGACTGTACGGAATGTTCAATTTCGGCAAGTATCACCGGATACAGGCCATCCGCCACGTCATTTCCCCGAGCGTCAGCATGTCGTACAGCCCCGATCTCGGGAAGGCTTTCAACGGATATCGTACCTTGCAATATACCGACAGGAACGGCGAAGAGAAGGAATACAAGTACAATATTTATTCAGGACAGTTGAACTCCCCTCCCGGAAGCGGAAGGTCGGCCACTGCCAGTTTCTCCATCGCCAACAATCTCGAGGCCAAGGTGCGTGATTTCGCCGATACTACCGGCACTGGGTCCAAGAAGGTCAAGCTCCTCGACCAGTTGAACTTCAACGGCTCCTATAACTTCCTTGCCGACTCCCTCAATCTCAGCAACATAAGCATGTCGATGTCCACCTCGATATTCGGCAAGCTCAGCATCAGCGCCAGCGCCCAGTTCGA
>CAMJHW010000098.1 GCA_946405645.1 uncultured Bacteroidales bacterium | reverse complement strand
TTATGAGAATCCTTGTAGTCGATGACGAAAGGGCCATCCGCAACTCCCTGAAGGAAATCCTCGGTGACGAGGGTTATGACGTGGACGTGGCCGAAGACGGCGCCATTGCCGTACAGATGGTGGAGAAGGAGAAATACAACATCATCTTCTGCGACATCAAAATGCCCAACATGGACGGAATGGAAGTCCTGGACAGACTCAACGCGATGGGCGTCGAGGCGGCCGTGGTTATGATCTCCGGACACGGAGACATCGAAACCGCCGTCGAGTGCATCAAGAAGGGAGCTTTCGACTTCATCCAGAAGCCCCTGGACCTCAACCGCATCCTCATCACCATCAAGAACGCCACCGAAAAGGTGTCGCTGGTCAAGGAGACAAAGATCCTCAAGAAGAAGGTTTACGGCGCCGATATGATCGGCGAATCCGCGCCCATGCAGCGCCTGCGCGATATGATCGCCAAGGTGGCGCCGACGGATGCGCGCGTGCTCATCATCGGACCCAACGGGTCCGGAAAGGAGCTTGTGGCGCGCAACCTCCACCAGCAGAGCCTGCGCAGCACCATGCCTTTCATCGAGGTCAACTGCGCCGCCATCCCGTCCGAACTCATCGAGAGCGAGCTGTTCGGCCACGAGAAAGGCTCCTTCACTTCGGCCATCAAGCAGCACAAGGGCAAGTTCGAGCAGGCCGACGGCGGCACGCTCTTCCTCGACGAGATCGGCGACATGAGCCTGGCAGCCCAGGCCAAGGTGCTCCGCGTCCTGCAGGAGAAGAAGCTCTCGCGCGTCGGCTCCGACAAGGACATCGTGGTCGATGTCCGCGTCATCGCCGCCACCAACAAGAATCTCGCTGAGGAAATAAAGAAGGGGACTTTCCGAGAGGACCTCTATCACCGCTTGAGCGTCATCGTATTCACGGTACCGAGCCTGGACGAACGCCGCGACGACATCCCTCTCCTGATCGAGTATTTCAAGGACAAATACACCGAAGGCGGCAAGCCGCGCAGTTTTTCTCCCGAGGCAGTCAAGCTGCTTCAGGAGAAATCATGGCCCGGAAACATCCGGGAACTGGACAATGTCGTGGACCGTCTGCTTATTCTGGGAGATCCCGTGGTGACGGCTCAGAATGTTCGGGACTTTGTGAATCTTTAGCGGCAAGGCGGGCTTCGTGCTCCGCCTTAGCTTTTTCTACAGCCACGGAACGCTTCAGCACGAAGCCGGAGCCGAGATACTTGGTACGAACGTCCTCGTCCGCGGCAAGTGCCGTCGGCGTGCCCTCCTGAAGGATGGTACCCTCGTAAAGGAGATAGGCGCGGTCGGTGATGGCGAGAGTCTCACCCACATTATGGTCGGTGATGATGACTCCGATATTCTTGTACTTGAGCTTCGCGATAATATACTGGATGTCTTCGACGGCAATGGGGTCGACGCCGGCGAAAGGCTCGTCGAGAAGGATGAACTTGGGGTCGATGGCGAGGGCGCGCGCGATCTCGCAGCGGCGCCTCTCTCCTCCGGAGAGCTGGATGCCGAGGCTCTTGCGCACCTTCGAGAGATTGAACTCGTCGATAAGGGACTCCAAGCGCTCTTTCCTCTCCTCGCGGGACATTCCCGACATCTCCATCACGGACATGATATTGTCCTCGACGGACATCTTGCGGAAGACGGAAGCTTCCTGCGGAAGATAGCCGATACCCTTCTGCGCACGCTTGAACATCGGAAGTCCGGTGATCTCCTCGTCGTCAAGGTAAATCCTGCCGGCGTTAGGGACTATCTGTCCGGTGATCATATAGAAACTCGTGGTCTTGCCGGCTCCGTTAGGGCCGAGGAAACCCACTATTTCACCCTGTTCCACTTCCATGGAGACGCCTTTGACGACAGTCCTGACGCCGTATTTCTTGACGAGATTCTCGCAACGAAGCTTCATATCCTCAATCTGTTATTTTAAATCCAGCCCAAGGTCGCTGATGATGTCGATCACCTCAGGATTGTTCTCCATGAGATACTTGGCCTTGTCCTCGGGGGTATAAATCACTTTTTCATCCTTTAACTGGGCAGCGGCCACGCGGAGCTTGACGCCGGGCCTGCCGAGCAGTTTCTGGAACTTGCCCTCCAGCTCGTGGAGCTTGTTGGACTCGATCCACGCGCGTTGGGCGTCGTTGGTCACGACGAACGTGACCGTCAGACCGTCCTCGCGCGAAATCTCGACCTTGGCGTTGGCCAGCGTATTGGCCAGACGCGGCTGGCTCGGGTACAAGCCTGCCATGTCCTTCCACTTTCCGACGATGGCCTCATCCGTGAGCTCTTCGGGAGCGGCGACAGCCGCGGCTGCCTCCACTTTACTGTCCTCCTTCTCACTCATCAGAGAGTTCAGCGAGAGGGAGGCGCCGGTCTTGACGGCGCGGCGGCGCGGCGAAGGCTTTGCCTCTGCCGCGGGCGCAGGAGCAGGCTCGGCCACAGACGCTGGTGCAGACTGGGCTGCAGGGCTGGCATCCGTGTTCCTCTGGCTGGAGCCTTCATTGCTTGCAGCCGGCTCCGCGGGAGCGGAGACTGTGGTGGCGGGAACGCCTTTGGAGAGGAAGGCGAGCTTCATCAGCGCGAACTCGATGTGCAGGCGCTGATTGATGGCGGCCTTGTATCCCGCCTCACACTGCGTGGTGATGGCAAGGGCGTCATACAGGAACTGCAACGTGCAGGCGTCGGCCTGCTCGCGGTAGCGCTGCTTGAGCGACACGGGCAAGTCCAGCAGGGCGTCAAGCCCCGCAGTACGGCTGACGATGAGGTCGCGGAAATGCGAACTGAGCGCGGAGATGAAATGCTGGGCGTTGAAGCCCTTGGCGAGGATCTCGTCGAAGGTCAGCATCGCCGAAGCATAGTCCCCGGCGCGGAAAGCGTCCACCAAGCGGAAGGAATACTCGTAGTCCAGCACGTTGAGATTGCGGATCACGTCCTCGTAATGTACATCCGCGCCGCAGAAGGCCACTGTCTGGTCGAAGATGGTCAGAGCGTCGCGCATGGCGCCGTCAGCCTTCTGGGCGATGATGTGCAACGACTCGTCGTCTATGGAGACATTCTCCTTGGAGGCGATGTCGCGGAGGTTCTTCACGATGTCGGCTACGCCGATGCGATTGAAGTCGTAGGTCTGGCAGCGGGACAGGATCGTCGGAAGGATCTTGTGTTTCTCCGTGGTGGCAAGGATGAAGATGGCGTGTGCAGGCGGCTCCTCCAGGGTCTTGAGGAAAGCATTGAATGCAGACTGTGACAGCATATGCACCTCGTCTATGATATAGACGCTGTACTTTCCGACCTGAGGAGGTATCTGCACCTGGTCCATCAGGGCCTTGATGTCGTCCACGCCGTTGTTGGACGCGGCGTCAAGCTCGTGGATGCAGTACGAGCGCCCTTCGCGGAAGGACACGCACGACTCACATTCGCCGCAAGGCTCCATGTCGGCGGTGGGATGGGAACAGTTTATCGTCTTGGCGAAGATACGCGCGGTGCTCGTCTTGCCGACGCCGCGCGGTCCGCAGAAGAGGTAGGCGTGCGCCAGCTGCCCCCTGAGGATGGAATTCTTCAGGGTCCTGGCAATATTGTCCTGACCTATCAGGGACTCGAAAGAGTCCGGCCGGTATTTTCGGGCTGATACGATATACTGACTCATGGCACGATTTGCGTTAGCTTACAAATGTAATCATTATTTTGTAACTTTGCCTTTGAAGAAACGACGAAGTTGACGGATGAAACGCATTTTCAGCATATTCTGCATATTGGCACTTTTCGCCCTGTGCGCCCCTGTGTCAGCATCGGGCCAGGCCAGGGTGAACACCAAGAAAGTCCTCATAGCCGACCTGCCTACGCGCACGACGAAAGTCGTGCTGGGCACGGGCGGCATGATGGAGAACGCGCTGCGTGACGAAGTCTCGGCGCGCTGGCGCATCTCTCCATACGAGTTCTGCACCGTGGAGGAGTACAACTCCCTCAAAGAGGACCCGAACTATTACTTCCTGCTTATCGCCCGATCGGAAGAGAAGAAATACCGCGGCATGCTCACCCTTACGCTCATGAAGGGAGGCAAGCCCAAGGCCGAGGATCAGAGGAAGCGTCCCGTCGACGTAGCCAGCCTGCCGATCTCCGCTTCCTCTTTCCCTTCGGGGAGGGAAGTCGTTTTCCTGCCCGCCTTTCTGGACATCCTGCAAGACTACGTGACCAAGGCCCTGCGCTCCGACGGCGCCGGATATACCGGTTTCGACGTCTATTCGATGCAAGTACGCAAGACGGGAATCAAGCGAATATTCTTCTCGAAGGATGACCTTGTCCCGGGGATGGACGAGGCTTTCATCAGCCAATACTTCGACGAGGATATGGTCGTAATGGAAGAGTCCGAGGTCGACAAGGCTTTCCAGGACGGGACGTACAACACCCTATGCAGCTATGTCGTGGCACCGCTCGACCCGCAGGACGGATCCTGGTGCTACAAGATGCTCATCGACGCCGGCACCCACGAACTGCTGTATTTCCGTCACCATAAGATAAACGTAAGGAACTGGGCGGGATTCCTGCCCAAGGACATCAGGACGATTTTCGCAAAAAGATAAAGGAAGGGGATGATTACGGGGAAGACAGGAAGCGGACTGCAATACGCCGTAAGGAAAGGAGGGTTTTCGGTAGGATACTGCGCTCTCAGCATCAGATGCGGCACACGTGACGAGGAAGGATATCACAGCGGAATAGCTCATTTTACTGAACATACTCTCTTTAAGGGCACAGCTCACAAGAGTGCCGCGGTAGTGAACGGTTACCTGGACCGGCTCGGAGGAGAGCTGAACGCATTCACCACCAAGGAGGAGATCGTGCTTCACGCCACGGTCCTCAAGGAGGACCTGCCGAAGGCGGCCGGACTCCTGTTCGAGCTGGCGACCGAAGCCACCTTCCCGGAGAAGGAGGTCGAGACCGAGAAAGGCGTAGTCATAGACGAGATCCAGTCCTACAAGGACTCCCCCGCCGACGAGGTTTACGACCGCTTCGAGGAGGGGCTATATGCCGGACATCCGCTCGGCCGGCCCATCCTCGGGACGCCGGCCTCTGTCCGCCGTATCACCTCCGACGAGCTCCGGCGCTTCGTCCGAGAGAACTTCACGCCGGACCGGATGGCGTTCTCCATGATGGCGGACATCGATGAATCCCGTATGGAAAAGGAAGTGCACCGGCTCTCCGCCAAGTATTTCCCCGACGCCGTCTCCGGCGCCGCCCGGTTTGCCTCCGGTCCCTCAGACAACGGTCCGGACCCTTCCAGCCCCTCAATCGCCGTCCAGTGCAACAGCTTCGACAAGACCGTGGACAAGAAGAACCACGAGGTCAATGCCGTGATCGGCGGGGCCGCGCCGTCGTTGTACGGCGGCCGGGACCGCATCGCGGCCGTCCTGCTCTCCAACATCCTCGGCGGCCCCGCCTCCAACTCCATCCTGAACAACATCCTGCGGGAACGCAACGGATGGGTCTATGGCGTGGAATGCGGCTACACCCAGTACCGCGACACCGGTGTCATGGCCATCAGTCTCGGATGCGACAAGGACAACCTCTCCAAATGCTTCAAGGCCATATCTTCCTCAATCCGCGACCTTCAGGAGAAACCCCTCAGTGACAGGAAGTTGAAAGCGGCGAAGAAACAGCTCCTCGGCCAACTGGCCATAAGCTCGGAGTCCGGTGAGGCGCAGTGCCTCTCGATGGGCAAGAGCCTTCTCGCCTTCGGACGCGTAGCGTCCTCCGCCGAGAACAAGGCCGCCATCGAGGCGGTCACCGCCTCCGACCTCCAGACTCTCGCCCAAC
>CAMJHW010000097.1 GCA_946405645.1 uncultured Bacteroidales bacterium | reverse complement strand
CCGAGCTTGCCTCCGAAATTGGCCACGCCTACCGCCTGGTCCATCATGGCGGGGTCCGTGAGCAGGCTCTGGTCCTGTTTCCACGTGAAGATATATGATACCATGGCCAGGAGCGAGAAAAGCGCGAAGAGCGCGATCAGCACTCCGAGGGCCTTGACCGTACCGGTTTTCTGCCGGTCGTCCCAGGAATCCCAGAATTTGAGTTTCGGCAGTCTCATTATTTCTTACGGTTGTTTTTCCTTCTCTTGTTGTTCCATCCGCGGTTCTGCGGCTGCTGCACGCCTCCGACGTTGATGCTCATTCCGGGCCTCGAGAACGAGGCGGAGTCGGCTATCCTGGTGAGGCTTATGCCCTCGGGGACCTTGATGCGGTAGTCCGAGAGCTTTTCGATGTCGTTGAAAATGGTCTGGTCGGCCACGCTGTCCTTGTTCCAGATGAGGTACTGCTGGCGCATGTAGATGGCCAGGGAGCGGATCATCGCGGTCTTGACTTCGCCTTCGGGCTCGGAGGCGATGAGGTCGATTATACTCTCAATGTTGCGTCCGTAATGGGTGGCCTTGACGGGCTTGCCCTTTAGGGGTATCACCCGGGGCTTGGAGTCGAGATCCTCCACGACCGGGGCGGGGTAAGGGGCGTCGATGTCGAGATCCAGTCCGGCGATGAGGTAGAGGTGGTCCCAGAGCTTCTGCTCGAAGTTCTCCTGCTGATGTACCTGCGGGTTGAGCAGTTCCATCACCTTGACGACGGCGCGGGCCTGTTCGCTGCGTTTGTCGCGGTCCTCGATCAGCTTGAGCTGCTCGACCATCTCCAGGATGTTGCGTCCGTATTCGGGCATCCGGAGTTTCTCCCTTTCGGTATTGTAATATAGCTTGATGGTATCGTTGGTGGCTTCCATAGAATGTTTTTTATACTTAACCCACAAAGATAATCAAAAACCGCGACTATTCCCCGTTTATTTTCCGAGAAACCGTTTTTGGACTTTCCATTTGCCAAAGATTGTTTTTATGTGTACCTTAGCAGATTGTAAACGTTGCCACATATGACCAAGGCTTTTTGCGTAGCAGGACATACTTTTCACCTCGAGATGCCGGACGGAGCGCCCCTTTGGCCGCTTCTGACCCAGTATCGGGATTTCGTCACCGCTCCGGTGTGCGAACCTCTTTTCACGCTTTCTTTAGTGGAGGAGTTGCCGGAAATGGAGAAGACCCCTTTGCTGGTCGTCGAGCCGGAGGATGACGGCCAGCCTCGGCTGGACCTGTACACCTGCGCGGAGGGATGCCTTGTGGAGATGGCTCCGCTCGCCTCGCTTCCTCCTTGCGGAAGGCTGCTGATGGCCAAGGACTATCGCCGCGGGAGGCTTGCCCTTCTCAAGCGCTCGGCCAGTTCTTCCTTGTTCGCGGTGAACAATTCGCTGATGCTGATGTACGCATTCTGCAGCGCTCCCCACAAGACGCTCGAGATGCATGCATCCGTGATAATGAACGGAGGCAAAGGATATCTGTTCCTTGGCAAGAGCGGCACCGGAAAGAGTACCCACAGCAGCCTGTGGCTCAAATATATAGAAGGCAGCGAGCTGATGAACGACGACAATCCCGTGCTGCGTGTCGGCGACGATGGAGTCACTCGTGTTTACGGCTCTCCCTGGAGCGGCAAGACCCCTTGCTACCGCAATGTCAGCGCTCCGGTCGGAGCCATCGTGCGCATCCGCCAGGCAAAGCATAATACCATCAAACGGCAGAATACCCTGGAGTCGTATGCCTCCGTGTATTCCTCCTGCTCCGGCTTCAAGGCCGACCGCATGATGGCGGACGGCCAGCATGAGGCGTTGGAGCATATAGCCTTGAACGTGCCTTGCTATACGCTGGACTGCCTTCCGGACGAGGAGGCCGCCAGGGTTTGTGCGGCCGAGGTCAGGAAGGAGGATGGCGATGCATAAGGTCGTAGTTCCGAATGCCATCCTGCTGGGTGAGGTGAAGTCGATGCTGGCTGAAGGCAAGGATGTTGTAATCCCTACCAAGGGAAACAGCATGCTCCCTTTCATCCGCGGAGGCAGGGACTACGTCAACCTTCGCAAGCTAGGCACCGTCGATGTCGGGGACATCGTACTGGCCGAGATCAGAGAGGGAACCTATGTGCTGCACCGCGTTTTCGCCCTGGACGGAGATACGGTCACCCTGATGGGTGACGGCAATCTCCGAGGAGTGGAGCGTTGCCGGCGGGAAGATATCGCCGGTACGGCCATGAGCGTTTTGAGAGATGGTTCGAAGGAAGTGGACTGCAGGGGCCGGAAGGCCATGCGACGGGCGCGTGCCTGGCGCCGTCTGATGCCCTTCCGGCGCATCATCCTGGGAATATACAGAAGGATTTTTATATGAAACTTATCGAAGGATTCAGGCTCCGCCCGCTGGGCAAGGAGTTCATAGTGACGCCGGAAAGCGTCGCGCAGATCAATTTCAGCAAGATGATTTCGCTCAACTCTTCTGCCGCTTATCTGTGGAAGTCCGTAGAGGGAAAGGAGTTTACGCCCGAGGATCTCAAGAATCTCCTTCTCGAGAAGTATGAGGTCGAGGAGGAAATCGCCGCCAGGGACGCCGAGAACATCGCCCGTACCTGGATCGAAGCCGGTATAGCTGAAGAATAGACGGTTATGAAGGATTTCCGCACCTGCGTGAAGGGTTTGGCGGCCATGGGCCGTCCGCTCTGGGGCAAGGTCCTCGTGAGCTGGATCATCGGAGTGGTGAGGATCGCCGCTTCGATGTCCTTCGTGTGGGTGTGCAAGGCACTTGTGGATATAGCCACCGGCGAGTCCGCCGCCCCGCTCGGGACGTATGTCGGCATCATGGTCGGGATAATGCTTGTGCAGGTAGTTTCGTCCGTGGCTTACGGATGGTGGGAGGGGATGATAGTGACCAGGACTCAGAACGAGTTCCGCTCCAAGGTGTTCGGCCATGTCCTCGCCAGCGAATGGAACGGCCGTGAGGCTTTCCATTCCGGCGATATGGTCAACCGCCTGGAGGAGGATACCCGGGTGGTCGTGGACCTGCTCTGCACCAGGGTACCGGATTTCCTGATTACTTTGGCACAACTGATAGCCGCTTCCATCTTCCTTTTCACCCTGGAGCCTTCGCTTCTCTGGGTATTGCTCATCCTGATGCCCGTGGCCGCCATTGGCAGCAAGATGTTCTTCAAAACCATCCGAAAGCTTACTTCACTGATCCGCGCAAAGGACAGCCAGATCCAGGGACATATGCAGGAGCATCTCCAGCAGAGGGTGCTGGTCAAGACCCTTGGCTGTACTGACCGGGTTGTCGACAAGCTTGACGACCTGCAGGGCGAAGTTATGGACAATACCATCAAACGCTTGAACTACAATGCTGCGGCGCGCTCCTTCCTGCGGGTTGGATTCATGGCCGGTTATGCCGCGGCGTTCCTTTGGGGAGTGTTCGGCATCAAGTCGGGAGCAGTCACTTTCGGTATGATGACGGCATTCCTGCAGCTCGTCGGCCAGGTGCAGCGCCCGATCGCCGACATCAGCCGTCATATCCCCGCCTTTATCCATTCACTGACTTCTGTCGAGCGAATCCTCGAACTGACCGAGCTGCCTCTTGAGGCTGAAGGTGAAGACATCCTCTTCGAAAAGGCCCCCGGCATCAGGATGGAAGACGTGACTTTCGCCTATACGGATGTCCCGGAGGGAATGGAGCCCCAGCTCGTTCTGGAGCATTTCTCCTATGATTTCAAACCTTCGTCGGTCACTGCGATCATGGGAGTGACGGGCGCCGGCAAGAGCACGCTTACGCGTCTCGTGCTTGCGCTTTTGCGTCCTGCTTCAGGGTCGGTAGTACTCTATTCAGGAACGGAAACCGTTCCCGCCAGCCCGGCCACTCGATGCAACTTCCGCTATGTTCCGCAGGGCAACAGCCTGATGAGCGGAACCGTGCGGGACAATCTCCTTCTGGCCAATCCGTCGGCCACGGAGGATGAGATGCGCGAAGCGCTCCATCTTGCGGTGGCCGACTTCGTCCTCGACCTTCCCGACGGGCTTGATACCGTATGTTCCGAGAAGGGAAGCGGCCTTAGCGAGGGGCAGGCGCAGCGCATAGCGATAGCGCGCGCGCTGCTGCACCCCGGAGGGGCCCTCATCCTCGACGAGGCCACTTCCGCGCTGGACCGCGACACCGAAGACATGCTCCTTCAGCGGCTGTCACAAAAAGTAAGCGGCGGGAAGACCATCCTATGGATCACCCACCGCGAGTCGGTAACCAGCATCGCCGATGCCGTTCTGAGAATCTGATTATTCGTGGTCGCGGACACAACGCACGTTGGCCGCGAATGAAGACTTGGAAGTGCTCCCGATGAAAAGGTCGGGACTCTCATCGTAGAAATACCTGTAATATGCCTGCTCCGCGTCCTTCTCGTCCGCGGTCCAGAAGGCTGCGTAGTCGTACATGGACTTGAAGTCGGCCTTGCCTTCGGTTTTGTTGGCATAGCCGAGGGGAATCATCGAGAGACCTAGACGGTCGGTGATCTTTACCTCCGGCCAATACTCCCAGATCTTTTTTCCGTTGAGATAGAGGTCTCCCATGAAGGCTCCGGCCGCGGAATAGTATCTTTCCTTCGGGTCCGGGGTCGTGCCCAAAGATGCTGCCGCCGCATCGGCCCAGTCGCTCAAAGTGGACAGACGCCATCCTTCGGGGCAGGCTGAAACGGCTTCACGCCAGGTGTAGAACCTTCCGAAGACATCCGAGGCGGCCTCGCAATTCTCCAGCGGGATACCGCTGCCCTTATAGGCAAGGTTCTCCCTGAACCAGTCCTTGCCGCCGACAGTGGTGCAGAGGTACTCGTGTCCGTCGCGGGAGTCCGTGAACATGAAGTCACGGCCTTCTACGGATTCCAGGCCGCTGATGCTTCCGCCGTCGCGTCCGGGCTTGAGTATGATGGTGCTCTGAGAGGCGCTGGAATTGTAATATCCATCCGCGAAGGCGACGCAATATACCGTGACCGTGCAGAGAGTGTCGGTGATGGTGACGGAATAAGTGTCCGAAGTGTCCCTGGCGGAGCGGTAGGGGGAATTGTACCAATAATAACGCACTTTGGTGCCGTCGTCGGCGGTCACGCCCTTGGCGGTGAAAGTGTAGGTGTCTCCGGCAACGCTGAAGATGGGCATGGAGAACTCCGGCGATCCCGTAAGATTAAGGAAATTCTCGGTTTTGTCCTTTTTGCAGGAGGTGACGCACAGCAATGCAAGAAGTGCGATTCCCAGGATATGATATCTGTTGAAGTCCATAAAGGTCCTTGTCATCAATTAACTTACAAATATCGTCATTTTGACTTAAAAACCATTAACTTTGTACAAATACTTTGCCGTTCCGCCCCATGATCCTTCCTTTTCGTTCCATGCCTTGCGTTCCCGCAGCCCGGTCTCGCGGGTTGTCCGGCATCCATAGCCGGTCTGGAATAGTCCATGGTGTCGGACTGGCATTTGCCACTGTCGCCGCTTTGCTTATCGTATCCTGCTCCGGCCGCGGCCGCTACGTCGCTTTCACGGGGTACGCCCAGGGCGGAACCTACAGCGTCAAGATCAACACCTCCGGGGTCCATGTACCTCGAGAAGATATTGCCACGGCCATCGATTCCATACTTACTTTGGTTGATACCACGTTGTCCGGATATAACAAGGCTTCGCAGTTGAGCCGTTTCAACGCCGGTGAGACCATTGTCCCGAGCCGGCTGTTTTCCGATATTTATTCTTTCTCCCGCGACATTTGGTCTGAGACCGGAGGGTGTGTGGATGTCGCTGCCGGCCCCTTGTTCGACATCTGGGGTTTCGGGTTCTCTACAGACTCCCTGCCTTC
>CAMJHW010000096.1 GCA_946405645.1 uncultured Bacteroidales bacterium | reverse complement strand
AAGGTGAACAGCTACCGTTATTTCAAGGCCGTGGAGGCCGCTGAAACGAGGTAAAGGCAGACTCCGTTTTACCGAACAGTAGTGCTGTATCCTTGTTTTTTCGGAGATTTCTGTTTAACTTAACGCGGATTATTGATAGTTTCAACCGCATAATTTTCGACAGACATGGCCAAGAAATCCTTTCTAGACAGGATAAGCGACTTGACGAAGATTGCCCATCGAGCCAATTTTTCAAGTGTGGACAAGCATATCGCGAATCTCAATTTCGAGACTCGTTTCTCCGAGATGGTGTCCACGCGCTACACCTGTAATTCCTTCATCGACAGGAAGATCAACCCGTCAAAGATAGACAAGATGCTCAAAGTCGCCCGCATCGCGCCGTCCCAGGGCGACTGCCCGTCCATTCACGTATGGGCAGTCACCAGCGACGAGGCTCTGGCGCGCATGCGTGAGGTGCATCCCACCTTCAACGCTCCCGCGGTGTTCATGGTGGGCTGCGACAGGGCGAAGGCCTGGGTGCGCGGTTTCGACAATAAGAGCAGCGCCGACACTGATGCCGCCGTGGTTTCCATGCATATCCTGCTGGAGGCTTCCGACCTAGGCCTCGGGACCGTATGGCTCTCCGAATTCGATCCTGCCAAGGTGGCGGAACTGTTCCCCGAGACTAAAGGTTATGAAATCGCCGCTCTGCTGGCGGTCGGTCATCCCGACCCGAACGAAGAGCCCGGTATCAACAAGAACGAGCATAAGCCGCTCGAAGATTTCGCGACGGTTCTTTAGAAGTATTTCTTCTCCTCGCGGTCCAGGGCTATGAAGATGAAAATCAAGATGGTGAAGGCCCAGAGCGAGGAGCCTCCGTAAGACAGCAGAGGCAGTGGAATGCCGATCACCGGCATCAGTCCGATGGTCATTCCTACATTGATGAAGAGATGCATGAATATGCAGCTCGCCACACAATAGCCGTAAATCCTTGTGAAGGATTCACGGCTTTTTTCCGCATCGATGATGATGCGGGATATCATGAATACATACAACAGAATGACTACTGCACAACCGACAAATCCCCATTCTTCTCCGACAGTGCAGAAAATGAAGTCGGTGCTCTGCTCCGGTACGAATCCGTAGGTGGTCTGCGTGCCCTGGAGGAATCCCTTTCCGAAGAGTCCGCCCGATCCGATTGCGATCTTGGACTGGTTGACGTTGTATCCCACGCCGGCCAGGTCTTCCTTCATGCCCAGGAGAACTTCGATACGGGCGCGCTGGTGGTCCTGGAGGACGTCGTTGAAGAGGAACTCGGTGGAGAAAGTCAGCAGTACACCGAGCAGGAAGGCACCGATGGCTGCCCATAGATAGATATGCTTGTCGCGGTAGGCGCGAACCATGCAGACAGGGATGGCAAGGGCGCTTACGCCGAGCAGCAGGTACAGCGGCTTGAACTTCAGGAGGTATGTCCACTTGCCGGCGGCGAGGGTGATGGCGTCGGCCACGGACTGGTCCACAGTCCCCAGAACCGACGCTCCCGGCACCAGCCATTCGCATATCCATGACCAAAGCCTCGGAAGGAATGCGAAGAATATGAGCGGAAGTCCGCAGCGTTTGACCCAGGTTCCGAAACGGCTGGTCCGGAAAAAATACGACAGTGTGACGATGGCAGCCAGGACCAGTATGGACGTGTACGACGAAGCCGTCAGCGTCAGTATGAACAGCAGGATGCACATGCCGACGATGGCGAGCAGCCATCCGCTCAAACCCTCCCTGTAGAGGACGAAGAGGAATCCGACATAGACAAGAGCCGATCCCGTCTCGCTTTCCGCCACGATGGTGAGCATCGGCAAGCCGATGATCAGTGCGACGGTCAGGAAGTCCTTGGTATTGCTTATCTTGAAGTTGGGCTTGCTCATCGTGGCTGCAAGGACCAGCGATGTCGTGATCTTGGATATCTCCGCAGGCTGGAACTTGATGGGACCGAACTCGAACCAGGAGTGCGATCCTTTGACGTCCTTGGACACGAATATAACCAGCACAAGCAAGGCTCCGACGACCACATATGACGGAATGGAGATCACTTCCCATAATCGTGGGTTGAGGACGAAGAGTATGAGGGCGGCGAGGCCAAGCGAGGTGATGATCCACACGAACTGCTTTCCGCTCCTGACGCTCCAGTCGAAGATGCTGGAAGGCTCTGCGGAGTGGATGGACGCGTAGATGTTGATCCAGCCGATGAGTATCAGGACCAGATAGCAGATGACCAGCTTCCAGTCCACGGCCTGTTTAAGCCCACGCTTGTATTGGTTGCTCGGCTCCAGCATGTCAGTCGGTCTTTACTCTGGCCATCAGGTCGGCCTGGAGGATGCGGTCTTCGACGTATTTCCTCTCCGGCCTGATGTCTCCGGTCAGGTATTTCTCCACCATCAGCGATGCGATCGGGCAAGCCCAGGTCGCGCCGAATCCGGCATTCTCTATATAGGCGGCTATCGCGATCTGGGGGTCGTCCTTGGGCGCGAAGCAGATGAACACGGAGTTGTCGGCGCCGCGGGGGTTCTGGGCGGTGCCGGTCTTGCCGCAGACGTCCAGGCCGGGGATGGCCGCGGAAGTGGCCGTGCCGCCCGCGGCGCCTCCGCCGTTCACGGCCATGTACATGCCGTTGATGACCTTCTTGAAGTTCATCGTATCGACCAGGGTGTACTGGCGCTCGCGGTATTTGTCATCGATCGAGACATTCTCGGAGTCCTTGATGATGTGCGGGATGATGTACCAGCCGCGGTTGGCTACCGTGGCGCAGAGATTGGCGATCTGGAGCGGCGTCACGCCGATCTCTCCCTGTCCGATGGACAGCGAGATGATCGTCTGGAAGCGCCAGCCCTTGCGGCCGTAGGCTTTGTTGTAGTAGGCCGACGTGGGGATGTTGCCGCCAAGTTCGGAAGGGAAGTCGCTTCCGAGCTTACGGCCGAAGCCGAAGCTGGTGACGTATTCTCTCCACTTGTCGAAGGCGTCCTGGATGGAGGCGTACTTGCGGTTCTCCAGGATGTTTCGGAACACATAGCAGAAATAACCGTTGCAGGAAGTGGCGATGGCGTCCAGCAGGGCGAGAGGCGAGGCGTGCCCGTGGCAGCCGAGCCTCCTGCCGTTGCCGTACGGGAATCCGTGGCTGCAAGGATATTTGTCCGAAGGCTGGAGGACGCCCTCCTCCAGGCCGATCAGGCCGTTTACGAGTTTGAATACCGATCCGGGAGGGTACGACGCCATGACCGTGCGGTTGAACATCGGGCGGTACGGGTCGTTGATGAGGTCGTTGTAATGCTGGCCTATGTCGGCAAGCTGGTCAACGCTGATACCCGGGCTGGAGACCATTGCAAGGATCTCTCCCGTCTTGGGCTCGATGGCGACCACGCTCCCGACCTTGTTCTGCATGAGCCTCTGTCCATAGTTCTGGAGCTGCGCGTCGATGGTCGTGACGATATCGTCACCCGGGATGGCCTCCACGTCCATGGCTCCGTCGTTGTAAGCGGTCTGGATCTGATTGTGTGAGTCACGAAGGTACACGTGGTAGCCTTTGGTGCCCCTGAGCTCCCTCTCGCGGGCCGCTTCGATGCCGGTACGGCCGATATAGTCGCCCGACTTGTACTCTCCCGGATGCTGCTTGAGATAGTCAGCGTCCACTTCGGATACATAGCCGAGGAGATTGCCGCCGGCATCTACGGGATAGTCGCGGATACTGCGGAGCTGTCCCTTGAAACCGGGGAACTTGTATTGGATCTCCGCGAAACGCATGTATGTCTGGGGAGCCACCTGCTTGATCATCGTCTGCGACTGATAGCCGATGGTGGAGCGGTACTTGCGGTAGTACGCCATCCTGTCGCGGATGAACTGGACGTCCACGTCCAGGGCATCCGCCAGGGCGAGGGTATCGAAAGGCTTGACTTCGCGTGGGGTGACTATGATGTCGTATGCCGTCTTGTTTCCGACGAGGATCTCTCCGTTTCGGTCATAGATGATGCCGCGGGTGGGGTAGATGGTCTCATAGACCATCGAGTTGTTGTCGGAACTGATCTTGTATTCGTCGTGGACGATCTGGATGGAAAACAATTTGGCCAGGAGAGTGGCGGCCACCACTCCAAGCCCGATGAGAAGCCTGTTCTTCCGGTTGAGGTCCATGGCTTATCTCCGTACTCCGCTGGTCCTCTCGGGAGCCAGGATGTTCGCGACGAAGATCGAAAGGATGTATCCGCCGGCCAGCGAGGCCGCGAAGCGGATGCCGCTGAACCAGAGCGGCCGCGTGCCGGCTCCGTCCGCCCAGATGTACAGGATGAGGAAGAGGGCCTGGGCCATTATGATGGCCACGGACATCTTCCATACTCCCTGGCGTGGGATGGAGATGTCTTCCTTGCGGGCGAAGACCTCGTCTCCGAAGACCAGACGGATGATGCCCAGTCTGCAGAAGGCGACGGGCACCAGGGCGAAGACGTTGAGTCCCGGCATGCCGTCCGAAAGCAGGTCGACCGCGATCCCCGTGGCGAAGGCGATGAACAGCGCCGGGATGGTCCCGCGACGGATAGGGATGAGGAGTATCATCGCGGGCAGTATCGACAGCATCACATACTGCGAGAGCCTGAAGAAGTTGGCTATGCAGATCTGCACGAGCAGCAGGAGGATGAAGGAGGTCAGGAATCTTGCGTTGCTCATGGTCTATTCCTCCTTGGTCTGGTTTTCAAGGTTCTCGAGATACATGATCTCCTCGCGCCCGGAGTTGGACACTACAGTGACATAGCGGAGCGCCGTGAAATTCTGGAACAGATCGACGTCTATTTCGTTGACGGCGCCGTTGACTACCTTGGAACCTCCGGCGATGCCGAGAGGTATGTCGGGCGGGAAGAGCGAGGAATAACCGCTGGTCCAGACGGTGTCTCCCGGAGCATATTTGTACTGCAGGGGAATCTCCTTGAGGACGGCTCCGTCCATGGTGACGCCGTCCCAGGTGAGCGGGCCCACGGCGCCTTCATTGCCCAGGCGGGCGCTGATGCTGATGCCCGTGTTCATGAAGGACAGGCCATAAGAGTAATGCTTGTCCACCGCATCGATGATGCCTACGATGCCGGAAGGCGTGATGACCCCGGACTGGGGCTGCACGCCGTCTTCATAGCCCTTGTCGAGGATGAAGTAGTTGTGCTGCTTGTTGCGGCTGATCTTCACTATGCTGGCGGGGATGTGGGTGAAACCGGCGAAGATAAGCGTGCTGTCGTTCAGCATGCCGTTCTCGACGGCGGCCTGGACCCTGTCCTGGCTGTGCCGGAGAGCCTCCGTGAGCATGGCGTTCTCGGCCGCGAGGTTCTCGTTCTCGGCCTTGAGTGAGAAATAGTGCCCTATGCTGTCGAATCCTCCCCAGACCCAGGCCATTACGCGGTGCGAGGCCTTGGTCACCCAGATGTCCTGGAGGCTCCCGGAATGCTTGAGCATGCTGAGCGCGGCAATCTCCATCAAGATGAAAACCACCGTACCTATGACTTTAGCCCATATCTTCCGCTCGTCGACCATCCTACCTCATGAGGAACGAGTAGTTCTCGGTATTCTTGAGGGCGATGCAGGTGCCGCGCGCCACGGAGTGGAGGGGATCCTCCGCTACGTGGAACGGGATGTTGACTTTTTCGGAAAAACGCTTGGCAAGGCCCCTGAGCAGGGCGCCGCCGCCGGAGAGGAAGATACCGTTCTCCACGATGTCGGAGTAGAGCTCCGGAGGAGTCTGCTCGAGCACGTGGAGGATGGAGGTCTCGATCTTGGCGATGGATTTGTCGAGGCAGTGTGCGATCTCCTGATATGTGATGGTGGCCTCGACCGGGTGGGCGGTCATGAGGTTCGGGCCGCGGGCCACGA
>CAMJHW010000095.1 GCA_946405645.1 uncultured Bacteroidales bacterium | reverse complement strand
GGACGATCGAGTCGTCCACCAGCACGATGCGCTTGCCCTTGACGATGCTGCGCACCGGCGAGAGCTTCATCTTCACGCCGAGCTCGCGCATCGACTGTACAGGCTCGATGAAAGTGCGCCCGACATACTTGTGCTTTACCAGACCCATCTCATAAGGGATGCCGCTCTCCTCGGCGTAGCCCATGGCGGCGCTGAGGCTCGACTCCGGCACGCCGACGACTATGTCGGCCTCGGCCGGACACTCGCGGAACAGCCGCCTTCCGGCTTCCTTGCGGTACGCATGGACATTGCATCCGTCGATGTCGCTGTCCGGACGCGCGAAATAGATGTACTCCATCGCACACATCCTGTGACGGAAGAAATGCGAATATATCGTGCTGCGCACGCCCTTCCTGTCGAGGCAGATGATCTCGCCGGGACGTACGTCACGGATGAATGAGGCGCCCATGATCTCGAATGCGCAGGACTCGCTGCTGACCACATAGCCGTCGCCGAGCTTGCCGAGGCAGAGGGGCTTGATGCCATACTTGTCGCGGCAGGCGTAGATGCGGTTCTTGGTCATGATCACGAAAGTGAATCCGCCCTCCATCATGTTGAGGGCTTTCATGATGTTCACTATGCGATACTCGTTGCCCGTCTTCTTGATCAGGTGCGCCAGCAGCTCGCTGTCGGTATCGGTCTGGAAGATGGTGCCGTGCTTCTCAAGATACTCCTTGATCTGCTTGGAGTTGACGAGATTGCCGTCGCTGGCGACAGCAAAGTCTCCGGACCTGTGGTGGAAGAACACCGGCTGGACATTGTCCAGGCCCTCCCTCGAGGCGTTGGCATATTTGACGCTGCCGATACCCAGGCTGCCCTTGAGCTTGCCGATCTCCCCGTTGGTGAATATCTCGTTCAGAAGTCCGAGCCCGCGATAGCGGTAGCTCTTGCCTTCCTCGTCGAACGTGGCGATGCCGCCGCCTTCCTGTCCCCTGTGCTGGAGATTGTGAAGGCCGTAATAAAGCAATGTCGAAGCGTCCTTGACGCCATATACTGCAAGAACTCCCATGGCTATTCCTCCCCGAGTATTTTGTTCAACCTGTCAAGCACGGACCTGTAGGAAGCGACGACGTCGCTCAAGTCCAGACGGAAACGGTCCTTGTCCAGTCTGTTGCCGTCAGCCTCGTCCCAAAGGCGGCAGGTATCCGGGCTGATCTCGTCCGAGATGATGATGTGACCGTTGTCGGACGCGCGTCCGAACTCGATCTTGACGTCCACCAGCTCGATGCCGGCCTTGTGGAAAAGCTCCTGGAGGAGGATGTTGACGTTACGTGCAACGCCGAACATATGGTCGAGCTCGTCGTAAGAGACAAGGCCGAGAGCCACGGCGTGATGCTCGTTGATGAGCGGATCGCCGAGCTCGTCGTTGTTGTAGCGGAGGTCGACGATGGTGTTGGGCTGTCTGTAACCGTCAGGAAGTCCGAGACGGAGAGCCAGCGAACCGCATACACGATTGCGCACGATAATCTCGAGGGGAATGATCTCGATCTTGCGACAGAGCTGCTCGCGATCGCTGACTGTCTCGATGAAATGGGTCTCGATGCCGTTCCTGTTGAGATATCCCAGCAGGAGGGCGGAGATCTGGTTGTCAAGGGCGCCCTTGCCGACGAAGCGGGCGCGCTTGATGCTGTTGTAGGCAAGGGTCACATCCTTGTATCGGAAGATGACCTTATCGGGATCGTCGGTCGCGAAGACCTGTTTCTCGTTGCCGTTGAAAATCAGTTCGTTTTTCTTCATTTTGCCTATTTGTGTTTGAAATAGTTCACTGCGTTCTCGAAGAGAGGCTGCCGGCAGTTGCCGGAGATGTTGCGGAACACATTGTCCTCGAAGCGTTCTGTATGGCCCATCTTTCCGAGGATATGGCCGTCGGGGCTCAGGATGCCTTCGATGTCATAATGCGATCCGTTGGGGTTGTCGACATAGCGGAACGCCACCTGTCCGTTGGCGAAAAGCTCGCTTGCAAGCTCTTCGCTGACGACGAATTTGCCCTCTCCATGGCTGAAGGCGATGGAGTGGCGGTCTCCCTTGGAGAGGCCGGCAAGCCAGGGGGAATTGACCGACGCCACCTCGGTGGTGGCCATCAGCGAGATATGGCGGTTGATGTCGTTGCGGAAAAGCGTAGGCGAATCGGGGGTGACGCATCCGAGGCGGCCGTAAGGGAGCAGGCCGCTCTTGACCAGCGCCTGGAAGCCGTTGCAGATGCCGAGGATGAGGCCGCCGCGCGCCTGGAGGGCGCTGATGGCGGCGCCGACCTTGGCATTGCAGATGACGGAGGCGATGAACTTGCCGCTTCCGTCCGGCTCGTCTCCGGAGGAGAATCCGCCGCAGAAGGCGAGGATGTGGCACTCGCCTATCCTCGATGCAAGGGCGTCGATGGATCCGAGGACATCCTCCGGCGTCAGGTTGCGGAACACGAAGGGCCGCACCTCGGCGCCGGCCTTGCGGAAGGCCTTGGCGGTATCATAGTCGCAGTTGGTGCCGGGGAATACGGGCAGACAGACTATCGGCTTTTCCACGCTCTCACCGGGATATACCAGGTTGGCGGGGTCGAAAGGACGTTCCTTCACTGCGGGAACCGGCTCGTCGAAGGCCGGGCGGACCTTGGGAGGATAGAGTTTGGCGTAACGCCCGACATAGGCCTGCTCGAGCGCCTCAAGGGAAAGGTTTTCGCCGTTGATACGGAAGCCGGACGAAGTCACTCCGCCCAACAGGACGGCGGCAGGCGAATCGAGCCCTCCGACAGTCTCGACCACGACGGAGCCATAGCCGAGCGAGAAGAGTTCCTTCTCGGGAATCACGACGTCCACTCCGAGGGCGTTGCCCATGGACATCTTCACCAGAGCCTCGGCTACGCCGCCATATCCCAAAGACCATGCTGAGACGACATTGCCGGAAAGGATCTGTTCCCTAAGGAAAGTCCAGTTACGCATCAGCGCATCGGTATCCGGCATACGGTTAGCGAGAGGGGTATGCTTGAGGAGGTAGATGCTGTGGCCCGCCTCCTTGAATTCAGGGGAGATGACAGTGCGCGCATCCACCGTAGTGATGCCGAATGCAACGAGGGTGGGAGGCACGTGGATGTGCTCGAAGGTTCCGCTCATCGAGTCCTTGCCGCCGATGGAAGGCAGCCCGAGGGCGGTCTGCATCTTGATGGTGCCCAGAAGGGCGGCTAGAGGCTTGCCCCAGGTATGGGGGTCGGAAGTCATGCGTTCGAAATATTCCTGATAGGAAAAACGCATGCCGGTCCAGTCGGCGCCGGAACACGCTACCTTGGTACATGCCTCGATTACGGAATACGCGGCGCCGTGGTAAGGGCTCCAGCTGGCAATTTCGGGATTGTATCCGAAGGCCATCACGCTGGCGGTATCGGTATAGCCGTCGGCCGGAAACTTCTGCACGGAGACCTGGGTCTCGGTAGCCTGGCGGCGCCCGCCGTAAGGCATCAGGACGGTAGAGCGGCCTATGGTGGAGTCGAACATCTCCACGAGGCCCTTCTGTGAAGCGACATTGGCGGAGCCCATGACAGACTCCATGCGCTCGGCAAGCGTCGCGCCGGCCGGCTCGCGCACGAAAGGATCACAGTCCTCGACAGCTGAAATGGCCGCCTTGGCGTAATGCTTGGCGCCCGCACTGTCGATGAACTCGCGCGACAGGTCGCAGACCTTGGTCCCGGCATTGAACATGCGCATGCGGCCGCTGCCGGTAACGTCGGCCACATGGGTGACTTCTATATTGTCGACTGCGCAGAGCTTTTCGAACTTCTCCATATCCGCTGCCTCGACGACCACGGCCATGCGCTCCTGAGACTCGCTGATGGCGAGTTCGGTGGCGTTGAGGCCGGCATACTTGGTCGGGACGCGGTCAAGATAGATGTCGAGGCCGGGGGCGAGCTCGCCGATGGCGACGCTGACGCCGCCGGCGCCGAAATCGTTGGATTTCTTGATGAGGCGGGTAACTTCTGGACGGCGGAAGAGTCTCTGAAGCTGACGCTCCTCGGGAGCGTTGCCCTTCTGGACCTCGCTGCCGCAGGTCTCGAGCGAGGCCTCTGTGTGCTCCTTGGAGGAGCCGGTGGCGCCGCCGATGCCGTCGCGGCCGGTGCGTCCTCCGAGCAGGAGGATGACGTCGCCGGGCGCGGGGCTCTCGCGGCGGACGTTGGAAGCCTTGACGGCTCCGACCACCGCGCCGATCTCCATGCGCTTGGCGGTATAGCCTTCGTCGTATATCTCACGGACATGCGTGGTAGCAAGTCCTATCTGGTTGCCATAGCTGGAATAGCCTCCCGCCGCCTTGCGGCTGATCATGCGCTGGGGAAGCTTGCCGGGGATGGTGTCCGCCACCCTGGCGCAGATGTCGCCCGCGCCGGTGACGCGCATCGCCTGATAGACATAGGCGCGTCCTGACAAGGGGTCGCGGATGGCGCCGCCGAGACAGGTCGCGGCGCCGCCGAAAGGCTCGATCTCCGTAGGATGGTTGTGGGTCTCGTTCTTGAACTGGAGGAGCCATTTCTCGGGCTTTCCGTCCACATCGACATTCACGAATATGCTGCAGGCATTGTTCTCCTCGCTCTGCTCCAGATCGTCGAGCTTGCCTTGCTTGCGCAGCCAACGGGCGCCGATGGTGGCGAGCTCCATCAAGCAGAGGCTCTTGTGCTCGCGGCCGAGATCCTTGCGCATGTCTGAAAGCATCCTGAGCGAATCCTTCAGTTCGTCGCTGAGGAACGATTCGTCCACGGTGATCTCCTCCAGCTCGGAAGTGAAGGTGGTGTGACGGCAGTGGTCGCTCCAATAGGTATCAAGGATTCGGAGCTCGGTCTCGAAGGGATCGCGTCCTTCGCCCTTGAAATACTTCACGACTTCCCCGAGGTCGTCGTGGCTCATCGCCAGTCCGTGGGACTTGCGGAAAGCGTCATACTCCGACTCCGGCATGGCCGTGAACCCGCCGAGGTCCTCGAGCGGTTTCACGTCGGCCTTCTCGCTGAGCGACAGTACACCGAGGTCCTTGGGACGGGACTCCACCGGATTGATGAAGTAGTGCCTGATACGGGCAAGGGTATCTTCATCGGTCTCATCGTCGAAGACAAGCAGACGCGAGCTTTTGATCTCCACTTCCGCGGCCGGGTCGATGAGGTGGACGCAGTCCACTGCCGACGAGGCGCGCTGGTCGAACTGGCCGGGAATGTACTCCACGGCGATGTATTTTTTTCCTTCCAGCGGACAGGAATCGGAAACCGTATCCGTCACGACCTCGCCGAAAACGCTGTATCGGCACTTCTCCAACAATTCGTCGGAAAAGCCGAAGAGATCATAGACATTGATGAGCCTCAGGGACTTGAGTTGGAGGGAGAGATTCTCGTTGAACTCCGCCAGCAGGCTGGAGGCCTCGACGCGGAACTGCTCCCGCTTCTCCACGAAGATTCGTTTATTCTGCATATTCATATAAAAATGTATGCCCACCGGCGTACGGACAGGTGGGCATAGCTTTAAATCACGGTATTGAGTACTTTCTCGCTCTGGCGCTTGCGGAACTCCTCCAGCTTGGCTGAGAGGTCGGGACAGCGGAGGGCGAGGATGGCGACGGCGTAGAGGGCTGCATTGCGCGCGCCATCGATGGCCATGGTAGCCACGGGGATCCCGGAGGGCATCTGGACGATGGAAAGAAGGGAGTCCAGACCGTTCAGGGCCTTGGACTTAACCGGCACCCCTATGACGGGAAGGGTGGTCAAGGCCGCTATCACGCCCGGAAGGTGCGCGGCCCCTCCGGCGCCGGCAATGATGATGTCGAAACCCTTCTCCCTTGCGGAAGAGACATACTCGGCCAGGGGGCCGGGATTGCGATGGGCGC
>CAMJHW010000094.1 GCA_946405645.1 uncultured Bacteroidales bacterium | reverse complement strand
CCTATGACGACGGTGTCCGCGACCAGGTCAAGGACGTGATGGTCAAGTCCAAGATCCACTCCATGGACGAGCTGCTCCACAGCGGTTCCACATGGGTGGTTGAATAATTATTAAACCACATATTACACATTATAACCAAGTAATGAAAACAAGTGAAATCATGGCCAGGCTCCAGGCCAAGTACCCGGGTGAGAGCGAGTATCTCCAGGCGGTACAGGAGGTTTTGGAATCCGTCGAGGAAGTCTACAATCAGCATCCCGAATTCGAAAAGGCGAAAATCGTCGAACGTATGGTCGAACCCGACCGCATCTTCACATTCCGTGTGACGTGGGTTGACGACCGCGGCGAAGTCTGCACCAATACCGGATACCGTGTACAGTTCAACAGCGCCATCGGACCCTACAAGGGAGGTCTCCGTTTCCACAGGGCGGTCACCCCTTCGATGCTGAAGTTCCTCGGTTTCGAGCAGACTTTCAAGAACGCCCTTACCACCCTGCCTATGGGCGGCGCCAAGGGCGGCTCGGACTTCGATCCCAAGGGCAAGTCCAACGATGAGATCATGCGTTTCTGCCAGGCATTCATGCTCGAGCTCTGGAACTGCATCGGTCCCGACCAGGACATCCCCGCTGGTGACGTCGGCGTCGGCGGACGCGAGATCGGCTATCTCTATGGCATGTACAAGAAACTGGCCCGCCAGTACAATACCGGCGTCCTGACCGGAAAGGGCAGCACCTGGGGAGGTTCCATCCTCCGTCCCGAGGCCACCGGTTTCGGCGCGCTGTACTTCACCCATCACCTTCTCGAGAAGGCCGGCATCGACATCAAGGGCAAGACCGTCGCCCTCTCCGGCTTCGGCAACGTAGCCTGGGGCGCAGCCACCAAGGCCACCGAGCTCGGCGCCAAGGTCGTGGCCATCTCCGGCCCGGACGGTGTCTGCCACATCCCCGGCGGCATCACCAAGGAGATGATCGACTACATGCTGGTCATGCGCGCCTCCAACCGCGACAAGGTCCAGGATATGGCCGACAGGTTCCCTGACAAGGCTCAGTTCACCGCCGGCAAGAAGAGCTGGAGCATCCCCGTGGATATCGCCCTCCCTTGCGCCTTCCAGAACGAGCTTTCCGAGGATGACGCCAAGGAGCTGAAGGCCAACGGCTGCTTCTGCTGCTGCGAGGTCTCCAACATGGGCTGCCAGCCCGGCGCCATCCACTACTTCCAGCACAACGGCATCCTGTTCGCTCCCGGCAAGGCCGTCAACGCCGGTGGTGTCGCCACCTCCGGACTTGAGATGACCCAGAACGCCGAGCACATCTCCTGGGATGCCAAGGAGGTGGATGACAGGCTCCACTTCATCATGAAGTCCATCCACGAGCAGTGCGTCAAGTACGGCACCCAGCTCGACGGTACGATCGACTACGTGAAGGGCGCCAACATCGCCGGCTTCATGAAGGTCGCCACCGCCATGCTCGAGCAGGGCACTGTCTAGAAGAAATCTTATTCAATAGCTCTCAGGAGGGCGGTAGCGAGGCTTTCGAGTCCGGTACCGCCCTCCTCATTTGTGGCGAGGCCGAGGGGGAGGAGGCGCCAGGCACGGGCGTGAGCTTCGACGGCGGCTTCGAGCCTTGGGGTGGGGGAGCCGTCGATGAGATAGCCTGCGGGAATGCGCCGGAGGAAATGCCTTTTGAAGGGCAGCTGCTCCTCCGGCAGCCCCAGGGCTGGAAAGGAGGCGAAGTCGCTGCCGGGGAGGACGAAAACGACGGCGTCGTATAGCCGTATGCGGTTGAACAGCGCCCGCGATGACATCCGGAAATGGACGTCAGCGGGGCTCTCGAGGTTGATGAGCTCGAAGGCGCAGGGTATCTGCTCTTTGAGGGCGGAGAGGAGGGCGCGCAGCGCCCGGTCCTCGCTGCGCCATGCGGCGACCGCGAGGATCCGGCGCCCCGGCGCGCCTGTTTCCCTGCAAGGTCTTTTTTCAATCGTTTCCATCGTGAGAGGATTGTGGCGGTATTCAGTCTCTTCAAATATAGGCATTCTTCGGCGGTACGTGTTCAGAATAGCGGGGAAATTGTTAACTTTGTTAGTTAACAAACAGATTATGATATGAAAAAGACAATTGCTTCACCCAGGGCCCCGAAGGCGGTCGGGCCATATTCCCAAGCCATAGAGTTGAACGGAACGCTGTTCCTTTCCGGGCAGCTGCCCATCGACCCCTCCGCCGGTTCCATGCCGGAGGGCATCGCCGCGCAGACCAGGCAGTCGTTGACCAATATCGGCGCGGTGTTGGAGGAGGCTGGACTAGGGTTCGGCGATGTGGTGAAGACTACGGTCCTTCTGAAGGATATTTCTGATTTCGCTTCGATGAACGCCGTCTATGCGGAGTTCTTCCCTGAGATGAAGCCGGCGCGCGTCTGCTACCAGGTCGCGGCCCTGCCGATGGGCGCCCTGGTGGAGATCGACGCCGTGGCCGGCAAATAGGCCTCTGCCTGACCGATGTTTTAATGGATTCAAAACAATTGACGATATGGATTTTTTGGAAGTAATACAGAAACGCCATTCGGTGAGGAGATTCACCGACGAGCCGGTGGACCGCGATCTGATCGATGCGATAGTGGACATTGCCAGGACGGCCCCCTCTTCAAAGAACTGCCACAGTTCGGCCTTCATGGTCGTGGAAGACAAGGACACTCTCTCCGCCATGGCGGAGATGCGCGACCGCGGCTCCGCTTTCATGAAGGGCGCCGCGGCCGCCATCGTTGTCATGGGCGACCGGTCCAAGACCGACATCTGGGTGGAGAATGCCTCCATTTCCGCCACTTTCATCCAACTGGCGGCTACGGCTATGGATCTGGGAAGCTGCTGGGTGCACGTACGTGACCGCCAGCGTTCCAAGGAAGACCCTTCCAAGGGTACGGCCGAGGATTATCTTCGCGGCCTTCTCGGCATCCGCGAGCAGTACAGTGTCCTCTGCGTCATAGCATTGGGGCATGAAGCCCTCCCTGAAGCTTGATGATAAAGCCTGCATATCCTTCTTCCTTCACCTCAGGTTTGTTTATTCATAAGAATTGGCTAAATTTGCGGACTTTTTCAGATAGATTATTACCAGTTAGCATTATCAAATGGTAAACAGCAAGTTCAACGTGAAGTATTGTGTGATGCTGCCTATCGTGCTGATCATCACAATCTTCTTGTGGGCCGTTCCGACATCTTTCTTTGGCATCGATGCCCTCACTCCGGTCCAGCAGCGTGTTATCGCTCTCTTTGTTTTCGCCGCCCTCATGTGGATGTTCGAAATCGTCCCCAACTGGACGACATCCCTCCTGGTCATCGTTCTTTCACTCCTGACGGTTTCCGACAAGGGACTCAGCTTCCTCTGTAAGCCGGAGTATGGCACCCTGGTCAATTACAAGAGCCTTATGTCCGCCTTCGCCGATCCTGTCATCATGCTGTTCCTCGGCGGATTCGTCCTTGCCATCATGGCTTCCAAATATGGACTTGACGTGACTCTTGCACGTGTCCTGCTCAAGCCTTTCGGCAAGAAACCCAAGATGGTCCTCCTCGGATTCCTCATCGTCATCGCAATCTTTTCGATGTTCATGAGCAACACCGCGACGGCTGCCATGATGCTGGCTCTGCTCGCCCCCGTCCTTGCATCCCTTCCTAAGGATGACAGGGGCCGTGTCGGCCTTGCCCTCTCCATCCCCATCTCCGCCAACCTCGGCGGAATCGGCACTACCATCGGTACTCCTCCGAACGCCACCGCCGTCAGATTCCTGGGTGAGGCTGGCCACGAGGTGGCTTTCGATACCTGGGCCATCCATATGATCCCGTTCGTGATCATCATGATCCTTATCGCCTGGGTCCTTCTTCAGTTCTTCTTCCCCTTCAAGTCCGACGAGATAGTCCTGAACATCCCCGAGAACAAGCGTAAGAAGGATTGGAAGACCACCGTCGTCTGGATCACCTTCGCCGGAACCATCCTCCTTTGGGCTACCGAGCAGCTGACGGGCATCAACTCCAACATCGTCGCCCTAATTCCGCTCGCGGTCCTGACCTGCACGGGCATATTTACCAAGGAAGACATCAAGGAGATCAACTGGACCGTCCTCTGGCTCGTTGCCGGAGGCTTCGCCCTCGGTACGTCGCTTCAGGGCACCGGTCTGGCTCAGGTCCTCATCGAGGCCATTCCTTTCGGCTCGATGTCGGTAGTCGTCGTGCTCATCATCGCCGGCGTCGTCTGCTACTTCCTGTCCAACTTCATCTCCAACTCCGCCACGGCTTCCTTGCTGATCCCGATCCTCATCGTCGTCGCCGAAGGCATGGCTGACCCTTCCGCCGCCAACAATGCTTCATTCATGGCATTGGGAGGTTCCCCGGCCATGATCGTGTTCATCGCTACCTGCGCCTCCGTCGCTATGCTCTTCCCGATCTCCACTCCTCCGAACGCCATCGCTTCTTCCACCGGCCTGGTTGAGACCAAGGACATGATAAAGGTGGGTGCCATCATCGGCGCCATCGGCCTGGTATTCGGATTCTTCTGGCTGACCAAGATATTCCCGTTCGCTTAATCAATACACTTTAAGTATATGAAAAAAACTATCATCTTATTGGCGACGCTTTTGTCCGCCGTCGGTTTTTCTGCCTTCGCACAGGAGAGCCGGTATGGCTATCAGGTGTCGGATTTCATGAGCACGCCCAAGGTAGGCGGCTACATCATCGGCAGTTACAAATACACGGACCAGGAGGGTGCACACGGTGGTCCGGGATTCAACTGCAGGCTTATCCGCCTGTATGTGGACGGCAGTATTTTCAACGACTTCAAATACCGCATCCAGTTCCAGGCGAATGGTACGAGCCCCCATGTGAAGGATTTCTTCATCGAGTGGGCGAAGTATAAGGAGTTTTCCGTGAAGGTCGGCCAGTTCAAGCGCGCCTTCACCTTTGAGAATCCGATGAATCCCTGGGATGTGGGCGTGGGTGATTTCTCTTTCCTCGTCCAGAAGATGGCCGGAATGGGAGACCGTCTCGGAGAATCCAATATGGGCGGCCGTGACCAGGGTATTCAGGTTCAGGGAGACCTGATCCCCATGGAGAATGACCAGTATCGCCTGCTCCATTATCAGTTGGGCCTGTATAACGGTCAGGGCATCAATCTGGCCGATGCCAACAAGGCGAAGGACATCATCGGTACCATCCAGCTCCAACCCATCAAGGGCCTGTTTATAGGTGCTTTCGGTTGGAAGGGAGACTGGGTGAACGCTTCCGGTGCTACCCTCAAGCGTGAGCGTATCAGCGCCGGCCTTAAATACGATGTCAACAACTGGACGGTCCGTGCTGAGTATGCAACCGCCATCGGTGGCGAAAAGGAACAGAGCGGTGCGGCCGATGCGCTGTATTTCACTGCGGGCATACCCGTTACGGACTGGTTTAAGGTTTATGCCAAGTGGGATGAGTTCCGTGCCCGTGGAACTTCGGAAAGCAGTCATGACATGTATTCAGCCTGCATGAACTTCCGTCTCCACAAGAACCTGAACTTCCAGGTCGAGTTCCGTCATCACGACAACAAGTTGTTGGCGACGCCTCAGTACAATGATCTTTGGCTCATGACCTATATCCGTTTCTAACGGATAACGGCCAAGTGTCTTCGTGGCGTCCGGAGATGCTCAAGTGCAGCTTCCAGTACGCCGCGTCAATATCGAAAATCAGAATACCCTGCGGATTCCCGCAGGGTATTCTGTTAATTGTCCTACAATAAGGAAGTTTTTTTAAAAAATTTACATATTCTTCGTATAAAATTGCTATTTTGTGCTCCGATTTGCATCGGACAAATTATCACTTAATACAATTATGAGCAAACTTGAACAACAAGGTGCACTCTCTGCACAAGAGTCTTCCTTTG
>CAMJHW010000093.1 GCA_946405645.1 uncultured Bacteroidales bacterium | reverse complement strand
TTTATGGACTTCTCGCGGCCGATGGTCACGGGATAGACCGTACCCGGGAAGATCACGGCATTCCTGAGGGTCAGGATGGGGAGCTTCTCGGGGAGGTCGGCCTCGTCGATCTTCATCGGGCCGTCGCCCTGCATGACAGGTATGATATTCACTCCGGAACCGCCCGGAAGCATGAATTCAGCGTTGAATTTGTCGTTGGTCATATATTTCTGTTTCAAGCGTAAAAGGACATGTCTGCCAATTTGGCAGACTACTCTTGCATTGCTTCGTCCGCCACTATATAGTCAATCTCCGTGCCATCCGCAGCTTATGTCAGCCGGGCCGTTGGATTTGAGTCTTTTTTCGGGATATAATTTTGATTATTAAAAAAATAGGCCTATTTTTGCAGTCCAATTCCCGCAAAAGGAATACTTATTACTAAAATATAAATATTATGACTAAGGCAGAAATCGTTAACGAAGTTGCAAAAGCAACTGGTATTGAGAAAATTGCAGTTCAGACCGTGGTTGAGTCTTTCATGGAGTGCGTCAAGGATTCGCTCGCTAAGGGTAACCCTGTTTATCTTCGTGGCTTCGGCAGCTTCATCATCAAGCATAGGGCTCAGAAGGCCGCCCGTAACATTACCCAGCACACGACCATGACCATCCCCGAGCACGACATCCCTGCATTCAAGCCCGCCAAGGTTTTCGTAGCTGCCGTCAAGGAGAAATAATTTAAAACTATTGTATTATGCCGAACGGAAAGAAACACAAAAGGCATAAGATGGCCACGCACAAGCGTAAGAAGCGTTTGCGCAAGAATAGGCACAAGAAGAAGTAATTTCTTCCTGGTCTGCCATTTTAGCAGCTGCTAAATGAAAAGGGTCTGGCCGGAACGGTCCGACCCTTTTGCTATCATACAAACGTTCTTTAAAATGCAATTTCCTGATGGAAACTGAGAAAACTGAAAAAGACCTCATCGTCGACGTAGGGTCGAAGGAGGTCCAGATCGCCCTGCTGGAAAACCACAGGCTGATCGAACTCAACAAGGAATCCAGTCAGGGTCACACTTATTCGATCGGAGACGTCTTCCTCGGAAGGGTCAAGAAGGTAATGCCGGCGCTGAATGCGGCGTTCGTCGATATCGGAGACTCCAAGGAAGCATTCGTCCACTATCTGGATCTCGGGTTGTACTTCACCTCATTCGACGAATTCGTCAAGAGGTCCAATCCGAACACCGATCTGCACAAACTTTATGCAGGCATCAAGATCGGACCCGTCCTCGCGAAGGAAGGCCACATCGAGGATGTCCTCAAAGTAGGGCAGATGGTCATAGCCCAGATCGTGAAGGAACCGATCTCCACCAAGGGATCCCGGCTGACCGCGGAAATTTCATTGGCAGGACGCAACATTGTACTGCTCCCCTTCGCGGAGAAGGTGAGCATTTCCCAGAAGATCTCTTCGAAAGAAGAGAAAAAACGGCTTGAGACGCTCGTCAGGAGCATACTTCCCAAGAATTACGGAGCCATCATCCGCACCGCAGCCGAAGGCAAGAACGCCGCAGTACTGGTCGGAGAGCTTCGCTCCCTGATCGAAAAATGGGAAGGCTCCTGGAAAAGGATCGCCAAGGACAAGGGTATAGGCCTGCTCTTCACAGAGTATTCCAAAACCACCACCATCCTCAGGGACCTGCTGAACGACACGTTCACCAACGTACACGTGAACGACGTCAAGATCTACGAGGAAACAAAGAAGTATATTTCCCTGATCTCTCCGGAGCAGGAGAAAATCGTCAAGCTCTACGAAGGCAAGGAACCGATCTTCGACCATTTCGAAGTCAGCCGCCAGATCAAGAGCTCTTTCGGGAAGGTGGTCCCGATGAAGCAGGGCGCCTACCTTGTGATCGAATCGACGGAGGCCCTCAACGTGATCGACGTAAACAGCGGCACGCGCGCGAAGACCACGGACCAGGAGGAGAATACCTTCGAGGTGAACAAGCTCGCGGCGGAAGAGATCGCCCGTCAGCTCCGGCTGCGCGATATGGGAGGCATAGTGATCGTGGATTTCATCGACATGGTGTCGGGAGAGCATCGCAACAGCCTCTTCAAGCATATGCAGGAGCTTATGGAAAGTGACAGGGCCAAGCACAACGTGCTGCCTCTCACCAAGTTCGGGCTTATGCAGATCACCCGTCAGCGCATACGTCCCGCGATCCAGATCAACACGGCGGAGATCTGTCCCCTGTGCCACGGCACCGGCAAGATCACATCAAGCGCCGTGATTGACGAGCAGATCGAACGCGACCTCGCAGACTTGGTACGCGACAACGGTCTGAAGAGCGTGATCCTGAAAGTCAGCCCGATTCTGGGAGCCTACCTGACGCGCGGACTTTCGTCCTTCGTCAGCAAATGGAGAAGAAAGTACAAATGCAAGGTCAAGGTCAGCGAAAGCAACGACTTCACCGTCCTGCAGTATGAATTCTACAGTGAGAATGGAGAGAAGCTCTTTTAGGGCTCCTCTCTTTTTTCTTTGGTATATGCCCGCCACTTGGCGATGAGGGCCTTCATGTCAGACGGAATCTCCGCTTCGAAGCAGATGTGCTTGCGTGTGCGGGGATGGACGAAGCCCAGGACCTGGGCATGGAGGGCCTGGCGCGGACAGAGTTCGAAGCAGTTCTGGATGAACTGGCGGTACTTGGCGTAGATGGTGCCCTTACGGATCTCGGTGCCGCCGTATCGGTCGTCACCGAAAAGCGGGTGGCCGATGGAGGACATATGAACGCGGATCTGGTGCGTACGGCCGGTCTCCAGGCGGCACTCGATCACGGTCACGAACCCGAACCGCTCCAGGACGCGGTAATGCGTCACGGCATGCTTGCCCTTATCCGGGTCATCGTAGATGCGGAAACGCAGGCGGTCGTTGGGGTCGCGGCCGATGTTGGCGTCGATCGTCCCTTCGTCATCCTTGATGTTACCCCAGACCACGGCGACATAGACTCTGTCGATGGTGTGCTCGAAGAACTGCTTGGCGAGGTTGAGCTGGGCCTCGTCATTCTTGGCCACGACCAGAAGTCCGGAAGTGTCCTTGTCGATACGATGGACGAGTATGCCCATGCGCTCATCCTCGGCATCGGGGCCTTGAGAGATGCCCAGGTGGAAAGCCAGGGCGTTGACGAGAGTGCTTTCATAATGACCGTGACCGGGATGGACGACCATGCCGGCCGGCTTGTTCACCACCAGCACGTCGTCATCCTCATACACGATGTCGAGCGGGATGTCCTGGGGAACGATCTCCAGACCGCGGCGGCGGTAAGGCATCACGAAGCTGATCACATCTTCCGGCCTCACGATATAATTGGCCTTCACGACCTTGCCGTTCACCTGGACATACTGCTCCTTGATGGCGCACTGCACGCGGTGGCGGGAAGTATCCTCCATATGCGCGGACATATACTTGTCCACGCGTATGGGCTCCTGCCCCTTGTCTACGACGAAGCGGAAATGCTCGAACATGCCCTGCTCCTCGTCGCCGGGGAGGAGGTCCTGTCCGTCAGAGGAAAGGAGGTCCAGCTCGTCGTCGGGATAGTCGGCCATGGCTGCTATTTGGGGATGCGTTCAGGATCGACCGTCAGATACAGGGAAACGGAAGAGCCCATCTGGGTCGGAGCCTGGGACGCTCCGGGACTCTGGCGATATATGACGGAATTGATGGTGTCGTTGTAGTTGCGTACGCTGGCGTCGAAGACGAGGTTACCGACGTTCAGGGAGTTCTCATGGACGACATCGACCGCACGGATATATTTCATACCCATTACGTTAGGGATATAGGTGCGGTTGTCGGAGCCGTTAAGTCCCACCACGAGGTCGATGTCGGAACCGCTCTCGACGCTGCTTCCGGGCCTTACATCGCGGCCGTTCTGCTGCTGCTTCAGGACATTGTTGGTAGCTATGTCATCGACATAGATGAGTCTGCCGAGATTGAGGCCGCGCGAGGAAAGCTCCGCCTTGGCCTGGCGCATGGAATAACCCACAAGATTGGGCATGGTGATCCTCTTGGGCTGCGTGGCATTGATGGTAAGCATGATGCGGCGGCCCTTCTTTACGTTGGAACCGGCTGCGGGATTCTGCTTGTAAACAGCTCCCTTGGCCATGCCGCGGACGTAGATGGAATCCACGACATCGATGCGGACTCCGGCGGTGTCGGCCACGTGGTCCGCCTCGCGGACCGACAGGCCTACCATATCCGGAACCTGGATGACTTTACCGTGATGGGTAAAGATCCCGAGGAGGACGTTGGCCACCACTGCCAGGGCTACGAAGAACAGCACCGCGCCGGCGAGATTCTTCAAGACCCAGAATTTATTGGTATTGGTTTTTTCTTCCATGCTTGTCTGGTATATCCTTACAAAGTTACAAATAAATCCTTATATTTGTTCAAGTCGATTTTTGGACTTGAAAAATATTGGAAAGACATGTCCCGACACTATAAGAGCATGACGGCGCTTGTACTGGCCTTCGCAGTACTCATGAGCCTGCCATGGCTTGTCCCTCATACCGGTTTTCTCGCTCTCTTCGGTTTCGTTCCCCTGCTGTTGCTCGAAAGGTACGCTTCCTTGAACGGAGTGAAGAGATTCTGGATATGGCATTATTCCGCATTCGTCCTCTGGAACGCATTCACGACCTTCTGGGTCTGCTGGGCCACCGTAGGCGGGGGCATCTTCGCCGTTCTGGCCAATGCTCTCCAGATGTCGCTGGTGTTCGGGCTTTTCCGTCTTTCGAAGAAGAGATTCAGCGGGGCGCTGCCTTACCTGTTCCTCGCAGCCGCGTGGATTGCCTGGGAGAGGGCGTATTTCAGCGCGCAGATCTCCTGGCCGTGGCTCGTGCTGGGCAATGCCTTCGCCCGCTCCACGGGCCTCGCGCAGTGGTATGAATATACCGGTGCGCTCGGAGGCTCGCTCTGGATCTGGGCATGCAACCTCGCGGTCTTCGGATTCATTTCCGCGCTTCGCGACGGCAGTACGGAACGCTGGAACGCCAAAGCCCGCATCGCTTCGCTGGCCGGCCTGTTCATACTCTTCGTCGTTCCTCCCGTCACCTCCGCAGTCATCGGAGCGAGGTACAAGGAAGTGTCCGAAGGCAGTCAGGAGATTCTGATCTGCCAGCCCAACCTCGACCCTTACCAGAAGTTCCAGTTCCTCAACCAGAACCAGCAGAACGCCATCCTTCTGGAAGTCGCCGAGGAGGGATTGACCGGACGTACGTCAGGCACTCCCCTGCTCGTCGTCGCCCCCGAGACCTTCACCGGCGACATAGTGGTCGGCGCATACGAGACCAGCCCCACCTGGAGGAGTTTCGTCCAGTTCCTGAACGCCCATCCCGGAACGGAGATGCTCTTCGGGGCTTCATCGCGCGAGTTCTATCCGGACGAATTCCCTCGCGACCCCAGCGACTATAAGCTCGACGAAGGCGGGTGGATCCAAAGGCACAACTCCGCGCTGAGCCTCAGGCCCGACGGTACTACGGAGATATTCCATAAGAGCAGGCTCGTGGTCGGCACAGAGATGACGCCTTATCCAAAGATCATACTTCCCCTCGCCCGTTTGCTCGACACCGGTATCGGACGCTGCGTCGGGCAGCCGGAAGTGTCGCTGCTGCACGCCTTCGGAGTCCCTTACGGATGCGCCATCTGCTACGAATCCGTGTTCGGAGAATATTGTACGGAGTACGTCCGCAAGGGAGCGAAATACCTGACCGTGATCACCAACGATGCATGGTGGGGTAACACTCCGGGCTACAGGCAGCACCTGAGTTATTCCGCGCTTCGGGCCATCGAGCTCAGGCGCGACATCGCCCGTTGCGGCAATACCGGCATTTCCTGCTTCATCGACCAGAAAGGCCGCATCGTCGAGCGCGGCCCCTGGTGGGAAAAGGCAACCCTGGAGGGAAGCGTCAACTTCAACTCCAGGGTCACAT
>CAMJHW010000092.1 GCA_946405645.1 uncultured Bacteroidales bacterium | reverse complement strand
GCATGGATTGGACGAAAGCCTCACTGGATTTCCTTGGCGGGAGGAAAGGGATTACTGGCGAGTTCAACTACAAGACGGTTTGCCTGCATATCCTTTCCGGCATTCTGTTCAAGGCGACCGGGATGCAGACCGTGGAATTTGCCAACAAGTACCTCTTTGGCCCTCTCGGAATAGCCGGGCATTCGAATTATTATGCCCTGTCTGCTGAGGAGCATGTACAGTTTACCATCGGCAAAGAACCTAAGGAGAATGTCTGGTTCGCTGACCCTCAGGGACTGGGAACTCCGGGATACGGACTTTGTATGTGCGCGGCGGATATGGCCAAGATCGGTCAGTTGTGCCTCCAGAAAGGCATTTGGGATGGCAGACAAGTCGTTCCGCATCAGTGGATAGAAGAAATGACCAGACCACAAACTATTGAAAGCAAATCCTTTCGTGGGATGTCTTATGGGTATCTATGGTGGATCGTTCATCCAGGGAAAGGTGTTTATGCGGCCATTGGCAATAGCGGAAATGTTATTTATGTGAATCCGGCTACAAACATTGTGGTTGCAGTTTCCTCTTATTTCAAGCCGACAGTTTTTGACCGGGTCGATTTCATAGAAGAAGTGTTGCTGCCAACGATTGAGAGTTCCGGTTTATCGGTCTCACGCCTCATCATTTTGGTGAAATGATAATAGAAAGAATCAATCAAGTTCTGCAGTGTCCAGAGAATAATGTTTACCTTTGAGAGTCAGAAAAATCGAGTTATAACTATGCCAAACAAATTCTTTGACAGGAACTGGTGGAAGGATTTTGTTGTCGCCATCCTTGCCACTACCGTTTCCATTGTTTTAACCTTCGGCACGAGCAAACTGGTAGAACGGAACAATCAGAAAAAAGAGCGCAAGCTCACTGCCCTGATGGTCATGAGCAGCATCGAGTCGTTTGCCCGGACCTTGGATGAATCGGCGAAAGACTGGGACCGTATGGACAGTATCGCCGTCTGGCTGCTCCGGCTGCCGATAGACGAAGTCGCAAGACTTGGCGATGACCCCTTTGAAGATGCTGTACAGGAGGTTTTCCAAGCACCGATCATTCGCCATGACAATACTGCCGAAACCATCTTCAGCAGTAACATAGACACTTGGAAGAATCTGGGGAGTTTTCGGTTCGTGGACAACGTTGGAGCCTGTTTCTCCTATATGAACTGGATCGAAGAGGAAATCAATAAGGATGCCCTCGAATATGCCGGACATCAGGAGCGGATCTTCAATCATTATTCGGATTATCCCGGCTCATGCTTTACTGAGAAGTTGCTCATGGATGAGCTAGTACGGAGACAGTTGCAAATGCCCAACTCACATAAGGCATGGCTCGCTTACTGTTCGGACAATCTGCGGCGTATGAACCGCAAGAACATGAAACTGATAGGAATTCCAGAGGAAGAGGTGCTTGCTTTTACAGATGCACGTGCAGACGTTGCCATCGAGGAGGATCCAGAGCCGGATTATTCCGTATTCTTGAAGCCTTATCCGGACAAGGAATCCATCGACTCCAACCTTGACTATGCCCGGCAGTTGAACAGCCTGCTGAACAATAATTGACCCGTTCAAATTCGGATTCCTCATAATAAAAGTTCAAAAAGATGGCCTTTGATTTCAAGAAGGAATACAAGGAGTTTTATCTCCCGCCGGAAAAACCGGTTATAGTGACTGTTCCCAAGGCGAATTACATCGCCGTGCGCGGCAAGGGCAATCCCAACGATGAAGATGGCGCATATCAGCGAGCCATCGGCGTCCTGTATACCGTTGCCTACACCTTGAAGATGAGCTACAAGACGGACCATCGTATCGAAGGCTTCTACGACTATGTGGTTCCGCCGCTGGAAGGGTTCTGGTGGCAGGAAGGCGTTGATGGTATAGATTATACTGACAAATCGACCTTCTGCTGGATTTCCGTCATCCGACTGCCGGACTTCATCACCCTGGCAGATTTTGAATGGGCGGTCCATACCGCCTCCAAGAAGAAAAAGATAGATTGTTCCTGTGTGGAGTTCCTGACCATCAACGAAGGGCTATGCGTGCAGATCATGCATGTCGGCCTTTATGACAACGAACCGGCATCGGTTGCACTCATGGATAAGTTCCTGGCGGAGAATGACTATATGACTGATCTTTCTGCGACACGTCTCCACCACGAGATTTATCTCTCCGACGCCCGCAAGGTCGCCCCGGAGAATTGGAAGACAGTGATACGGCACCCCATAAAAAAGATGTAATACATATGGCTTGCAATCCAGACTTCGTACAATACATCATTGACCAGTGTTCGGACGCCGGGGAAATCGTCGTCAAGAAGATGATGGGAGACTATTGCATCTTCTGTGACGGCACCTTGTTCGGTTTGATCTGTGATAACAATCTGTATATCAAGCCCACGTCTCAAGGCGCCGCTCTGTTGAAAGAGGTCGTGATGCGCCCCCCTTACCCGGGGGCCAAGGAGCATTTCCTGATTACCGACGTGGATGACAGGGACTATCTGGCAGCCATTATAAAAGCGACCGTACCCGCCCTTCCTAGGCCCAAGTCCAAAAGGAATCCGATGACAGAAAGGAAAAAATAGATTCTTGGCTGCATTGGCGACCGTGCAGTGCAATAGCCTGATGTTCAACATCTTATGCTTACATCCTGTTGCTATTTCCGTATAGGGCAGTCGTTTAATTTTTTAATAGTCAATCGGTTCCGTTGCACGCAAAAACCGAAGGTAAAAGAGAAGTTTGCCGACCGGCTTGGAATCACATTCCCGGGCATTTCAAAACGTGTCCAAATTGTGGCCAAAATTGGTGAATGCTAAAAATCAGACCTTGTAAAGTATTTGTAAATGAACAACTTACAAGGTCTGATTAGTGCCCCGGGCGGGAATCGAACCCGCACGGCCGTTTCGGGCCAAGGGATTTTAAGTCCCTCGTGTCTACCATTTCACCACCAGGGCGGTTTCACGATGCAAATATAGGAAAAACTTGGGGATAACAAGCACCTCGGTGAGATGCCGTACGTGCGGATCGGGCCAGAAAACGCACGAAACGGGCCGGGAGGGACAGGAGGAGCGGCAGGCGGGCCGAAAAACGCACGAAACGGGCCCGGAAAACATCTGACAGACATCAGACAAGCCGAAGAGAACGGTGTTTCCCGATACCGGGAAAATCCGTATCTTTGCATCCTTGAATGAAATGAACGGAACAGTTATAGTGAAACGAACGAGACAGATATGATAAAGGCAGTTGTTTTCGATATGGGAGGAGTGATCGTGAGGCTGGATATGGGCACTTGCATAGGCAACTTCAAGGAGCTCGCCGGGTTCACGGACATTGAGGACTACCTGGACAGGTTCCACCAGAAGGGATTCATCAGCGACCTTGAAGAGGGCCTCACGCAACCGGAGGACTTCTACCGCGAGTGCCTGAAGCATAGCCGCCCCGGCACGACACTGGAAACGGTCCGCTATTGCTTCTGCTCCTTACTGGACGGGCTTGAGCTGGACTCACTGGAGTTCATCCGCTCGCTGAAAGGCCGCTACGACCTGTATGTCCTCAGCAACAACAATCCTATTTCACGGGCCTATTTCTGCGAGATGATGAAGGATAACGGTCTGGATCCGAAAGAGGTTTTCAGAAAGGAGTTCTATTCATACGAGATGAAGATGCTCAAGCCGTCGGCGAAGGTGTATGCGCACGTCATAAAAAGTATAGGGCTGCCGCCGGAGGAAATCCTGTTCATCGACGATGCCGCTGACAACATCGAAGCGGCGCAGGCTGCGGGCATAAGGACGCTCTGGCTAAGGCCAGGGATGGACATCGCGGCAGAAGCGGAAAAGTTGCTGGCGGAAGAATAGGCCCTTCTCCATTGCAAAGGGATGACGATAACGACGAACACTATATAATAAACATCATATGGCAAGCGAAATCAGGAACGCGGCCCTGTGGCCGGACGGAGAAATGAAGATAGAGTGGGTCAGGCATCACATGCCGCTGCTCAATGGCCTGGAGGACGAGTTCAAGGCTGAACAGCCCTTCAAGGGCCTGAAAATAGCCTTGTCGGTCCATCTGGAGGCCAAGACCGCGTACCTCTGCGAGGTCCTGGCGGCCGGAGGCGCAGAAATGTTCGTCACGGGCAGCAATCCGCTGTCCACGCAGGACGACGTCGCCGCCGCCCTGGTGCATGCCGGGCTGAACGTCTTCGCCTGGTACGATGCCACTCCCGAGGAGTACGCAAGCCACTGCAGGCGGGTGATCGAAGTCGGGCCGAACGTCATCATCGATGACGGCGGCGACCTCGTCCACCTCCTCCACACGGAGTTCCCGCAGTTGATACCGCAGGTCATCGGCGGTTGCGAGGAGACCACTACGGGTATCCTCCGCCTCCAGCGCCTCGACCGCGATCACAAGCTCGCCATTCCGATGGTGCTGGTAAACAACGCCGAGTGTAAGCACTTCTTCGACAACCGCTACGGCACCGGCCAGTCCGTATGGGACGGCATCAACCGCACCACGAATCTCATCGTGGCCGGCAAAACCGTAGTCGTGGCCGGCTACGGCTGGTGCGGCAAGGGCGTCGCGATGCGCGCCAAGGGCCTCGGCGCCCAGGTGATCGTCACGGAAGTGAACCCCGTCAAGGCCATGGAGGCCGTGATGGACGGCTTCAGCGTGATGAAGATGCGCCAGGCGGCCCCTCTGGGCGACTTCTTCATCACCGTGACCGGCTGCGACGGCGTCATCACCCGCGAGGACTTCCTCGCGATGAAGGACGGCGCCATCTGCTGCAACGCCGGCCACTTCGACTGCGAAGTCGATGTCGCCGGGCTCGCGAAGCTGGCCGTCTCTAAAAAGCCCGCCCGCCGCAACATCATGGCGTACACCCTCGAAAACGGAAACAAGATCTATATCCTCGCGGAAGGCCGCCTCGTCAACCTGGCGGCGGGCGACGGCCATCCGGCCGAAATCATGGACATGTCCTTCGCCATCCAGGCCCTGAGCGCCCGCTGGCTCGCGGATCACCGCGACGCCCTTCCGCGCGAAAGGGGCCGCATGGCCATAGACGTACCGGAAGAGATCGACCGCACCGTCGCGGAGCGCAAGCTCGCGTCCTGGGGCTGCGAGATCGACGTGCTCACTCCGGAACAGCGGTGGTATCTGTACGGGGAATAAAAGAAAAGGCTTAGGAAAACCCTAAGCCTTTTTTGTGACCGATCCTCCCGGAACAAGTTCCGGCTTGAGGATGATGGTTGTTTCGCAAGGTTCGTTCTCGATCATCGAATGCAGCACCTCGAAGGATTTCTCGCCCAGCTCGCGAAGCGGCTGGACGATATGCGCGATGGTGCTTGGGCCGAGACGATAGAGATCGCTCTCGTCGAACGCGACGATACCCAGGTCCCTCGGAGTGCGCAGGTGAAGCTCGTTCATCACGGCGATGACCAGCGCGGTAAGGGAATATGTCGGAAGGAAGAATGCCTCCACGCCGCGCTCCATGGCATCCTTGATGATACTCGGCAGGCGCTTCTGCGTATCGCCGTAGGTGATGGTGTCCACGCGGCTTTCCAGCCCGTGGGCGGCCATGGTCCGGCGATAGCCTTCGGCGCGCTCCGAAATGCTGGAGATATCCAGGTCGTAGGAGATCATCTCGATCTTGCGGTAGCCGTTGCCGATAAGGAACTCGGTGGCCATGTCTCCCGCCTCGACGTCGTTCAGAAGGACCTTGCCGACTCCTTCCATACCCTCGATGTCGCGGTCGAGAAGGACCACGGGGACCTTGGAATCGATGGCCTTGGAGATGGCGTCGCGGCCGCCGGGAACCGGCGCCACGATGAGTCCGTCGATATTATAGGCCAGCACGGTATCGATCACGGAAGCCAGCTTCTCGGCATTCTCGTCCGAGGAGCAGAACAGCACGGTATAGCCGTACTGCGCGGACTTGTCCTCGATATAGCGGG
>CAMJHW010000091.1 GCA_946405645.1 uncultured Bacteroidales bacterium | reverse complement strand
GCTCCTTCATCTCCCCCGCGGCTTTCTTGGTAAAAGTGAGTGCCAGGATCCGGTCGGGCTCGCAGCCCTGGTCCAGGATGTTGGCAATCCTGCAGGTCAATACCTTGGTCTTGCCCGAGCCTGCGCCCGCAACGATCAGCACCGGTCCTTCCACACAGGCTACAGCTCTCCTCTGCTCACTGTTCAGCCCCTCGAAAATAGCATTCACTTTGTTCTCCATAATTACCGCAAAATTACTAAAAAATACGTATCTTCGCATCGCGTTTCGTAAATACTCAAATAACCTATTCATAATGTCAAACAACATCGTTTTGAAGAAAGGCCTGAACATCCCCCTCGCGGGTGTTCCGCGCCTAGCTGTCAAAAGGACGGTCACGCCCGTAACCGTCGCCGTGCAGCCTTCCGACTACAAGGGCCTCAACGCAAGGCTCCTCGTCCGTGAAGGAGACAAGGTGCTCGCGGGATCTCCCGTCCTGGCTGACAAGAAGAACCCCGACGTGCTCGTCACCTCGCCGGTCAGCGGCACGGTGAAGGAGGTTGTCCGCGGTGACAAGAGAAAGTTGCTTGCAGTGCTCGTCGATGCCGACAAGGACCAGGAGTACCTGGATTTCGGCGCCGCCGGCAGCGCCCTCACCGCAGAGGAAGTCAAGGACAAGCTCCTCAAGAGCGGACTCTGGGCTGCATTCATCCAGCGCCCTTACGGCATCCTGGCCGACCCGGCCGTCAAGCCCAAGGCGATCTTCGTTTCCGCATTCAGCACCGCCCCCCTCGCAGCCGACACTGAGTTCACGCTCGGGAATGACACCGCAGTGCTCCAGGCAGGAGTCAGCGCCCTCGCCAAGCTCGCCAAGGTCCACGTATCCGTGAAGTCGGCCGACTCCGCATTCGCCCGCCTGAGCGATGCCGAGATCCACGTCGTCAAGGGCAAGCACCCCGCCGGAAACGTCGGAGTCCAGATTTCCCACATCTGCCCCATCCATAAGGATGAGACCGTATGGACCGTATCCCTCGCCCTGCTCGCAGCCATCGGCCGCCTGTTCACCACCGGCCGTTACGACGTGCGCCGCAAGGTCGCCGTAGGCGGCCCCGCCACGAACGGCCCCGCTTACATCGACACCCTTCCCGGCATCCCCATGGACACCCTCAAGGAGTTCTATGTCGATGCCGACGGCATCCGCATCATCAGCGGAGACGTGCTCAGCGGCAGGAACGTCGGCGAGAACGGCTACCTCGGGTTCTACGACACCCAGGTCACCGTCCTCAAGGAAGGCACCGAGCCCGAGCTCCTCGGATGGGCCCGTCCGTTCCGCTTCAACCAGTACAGCGCCGACCACTCCTACTTCAACTGGTGCCTCGGCCGTCTGGACAAGGAAGTCGCAATGGACACCAACCTCCACGGAGGTCCCCGCGCATTCGTCATGCCCGACTCTTACTATGGCAAGTATTTCCCGATGGACGTATATCCCCTCTACCTTGTCAAAGCCTGCCTCGCCGGCGACATCGACAATATGGAGAAATACGGCATCTACGAAGTCCTTCCGGAAGATTTCGCGCTTGTCGAGTTCATGGATCCTTCCAAGAACTACGTACAGGACATCATCGAAAAAGGCATCGACTTGATGCTCAAGGAAATGGCATAAAGAAAGTACTATGAACAAGATATTTGAAAAAGGCGGAAAGCTTTATTGGCTGCACTCGACCGTCGACGCGTTCGAGACTTTCCTTCACGTGCCCGGCACCGTCACCCGCAAGGGTGCGCATGTCAGGGATGCCGTCGACCTCAAGCGCATCATGATCATCGCCGTGATCGCCGCCGTTCCCGCCGCCCTTTTCGGCATGTGGAACACCGGTTATCAGCATGCCCTCGCCACCGGAGCCGCTCCTGCATTCTGGGCCGACCTCTGGTTCGGTTTCCTCAAGGTTCTCCCGTTGTTCATCGTCTCCTACGTGGTCGGTCTGGCCATCGAGTTCGCCTCGGCCCAGATCCGCGGCGAGGAAGTGAACGAAGGATACCTCGTATCGGGATTCTTCATCCCTCTCATAGTCCCCGTGGACGTTCCGCTCTGGATGCTCGCGGTCGCAGTGGCCTTCGCCGTCATCTTCGGCAAGGAAGTCTTCGGCGGCACCGGAATGAACATCTGGAACCCCGCCCTCCTCACCCGCGCATTCCTGTTCTTCTCGTATCCCAACAGCATGTCCGGATCCGAGACTTGGATCGCCATGCGCAAGGGCGAGACCCTCGTGGACGGCGCAACCGGCGCCACTCCCCTCTCCTTCATCGGTGACGGGATGGACGCCCTCGCCAATTCCGGCGCCCAGTACGGCACCGGCTTCTGGGACATGTTCATCGGAACGGTCCCCGGATCGGTCGGAGAGACCAGCGTCATCGCCATCCTCCTCGGAGCGGTCATCCTCCTCTGGACGGGAGTCGCCAGCTGGAAGATCATGGTATCTTCCGTCGCCGGCGCCCTCTTCGTAGGCGGCCTGGCACAGCTCTGCGGCGGCACCGACGTCCCCTGCCTCTATCACCTCGTGATGGGCGGCTTCGCCTTCGGTACGGTTTTCATGGCCACCGACCCCGTCACCTCGGCCCAGACCGACTGCGGCAAGTGGATCTACGGATTCTTCATCGGAGCGGTCTGCGTCATCATCAGGCTCTTCAACCCTGGCTATGCTGAAGGCATGATGCTCGCCATCCTGCTCGGCAACACCTTCGCTCCGCTGATCGACTGGTACGTCACCGACCGCCACATCGCCCGGAAGAACAAAGTTGTCAAAGCCGCTTAAAACTATCGGGATATGAATACAAACAACAATGTATATACAGTGATATACACTACAGTAGTGTGTGTCCTGGTAGCTGCGATCCTGGCCTTCGTCTCGTCGTCCCTCAAGCCCAAGCAGGACGCCAACGAGAAGGCCGAGACCATCAGCCAGATCCTTACCGCGGCCCAGTTCGGCGAGAAGTCCGAGTGGCAGGCCAAGGGCAATGCCGCCGTGCTTGACTTCTACAAGCAGAACATCGCGGAGGCCATCCTCATCGATGCCTCCGGCAACAAAGTCGGCGACCTCGGCACCGCAGACGCCACCATCTACGGCAAATCCGAGCTCAAAGCCCAAAACTACAATATCAAGGGCGGGGCGGGCGCCAAGCTCCCCGTCTATGTCTTCAAGAACGGCGTCTCCGTCATCCCCGTGTACGGAGCAGGCCTCTGGGGTCCGGTCTGGGGCTACCTTGCCCTCGGTTCCGACCTCAAGACCATCTCCGGAGCATACTTCGACCACGAGAGCGAGACTCCCGGCCTTGGCGGAAAGATCAAGGACGATCCCGCTTTCCGCGCCCAGTTCAAGGGCAAGTCCGTGGACTTCAATGATTCCAAGGCTGCATTCAGCATCGTGAAGGGCGGCGCTCCGGCCGGCAAGGCCAACGCCATCGACGCCATCTCCGGAGCTACTATGACTTCCAAGGGACTCGACGAGGCCATCAACGTATGGCTCGGAGCCTACAAGGCATACCTTACCAAGACCAACCCTGAAGAATAGGAGGAAACGTCATGAATGCTAAACTGAAAGAAACCATACTGAACCCCATTCTCAAGGGCAATCCCATCACCGTCCTCGTCCTCGGTATCTGCTCTTCGCTGGCTGTTACCGTCGAGATGAAGGGCGCCCTCGTGATGGCGCTGTCGGTCATCATCGTCACCGGCATGTCGAGCCTCATCTGCTCGCTGCTCCGCAAGACCATCCCCAACCGCGTCCGCATTATCATCCAGCTCGTGGTCGTGGCCATGATGGTCATCCTCGTGGACCAGGTGCTCAAGTCCTTCGAAGGCACTTACCCTCTGGACAAGCAGCTCTCGGTCTATATCGGCCTCATCATCACGAACTGTATCGTGATGGGCCGCATCGAGGCCTTCGCCCTCGGCAACAAACCCATCCCGTCCCTGCTTGACGGTCTGGCCAACGGCGTCGGCTACGGTCTCATCCTCATCATCGTGGCGTTCTTCCGCGAGCTCTTCGGCTCCGGCACCCTCTTCGGACTGCCGGTGCTCTCGGCCCTCGGTTACACCAACAACGGCCTCATGATCCTGCCGCCCATGGCCCTTATCCTCATAGGCTGCATCATCTGGGTCCAGCGATCGATCCAGAAGGATCTCCAGGAAAACTAATTAACACGTATCGGTTATGGAGTATATAAACTTATTCGTAAAGTCAATCTTCGTTGACAATATGATTTTTGCATACTTCCTCGGTATGTGTTCATACCTGGCGGTATCCAAAAATGTCAAGACGGCCAACGGTCTCGGCATCGCCGTGATCGCCATGCTCATCATCACCCTTCCCCTCAACTATCTCCTCAACAAGTTCGTCCTCACCCCGGGCGCCCTTTCCTGGCTCGGCGACAGCTTCGCGAACGTGGACCTCAGCTTCCTGAGCTTCATCCTGTTCATCGCCGTCATCGCCGCTTTCACCCAGGTGGTCGAGATGGTCGTGGAGAAGTTCCTTCCCGCGCTATATTCCTCGCTGGGCATCTACCTCCCGCTCATCGCCGTGAACTGCGCCATCCTCGGAGGCTCGCTCTTCATGCAGCAGCGTGACTTCGGCAACATCGGAGAGGCTGCGGTATATGCCCTCGGATCCGGCATCGGCTGGTGGCTCGCCATCGTCGCCCTCGCCGCCATCCGCGAGAAGCTCTCTTACAGCAACGTTCCCGCCGGCCTCAAGGGCATCGGCATCACATTCATCACCGTCGGCCTGATGGGCATCGCCTTCATGGCCTTCATGGGTATTTCACTTTAATCAAGGAGGTAAGATTATGACAGGTACTATCATTTCATCCATGCTGTTCATGGTTCTGGTCATCCTCTTCCTGGTGGCCATCCTCCTCTTCGTCAAGGCGAAACTCACCCCGAAGGGAACCGTGCAGATCGACATCAACGACGGCAAGAAGGTTCTCAGCGTGGCCCCCGGCGGCTCGCTCATGAACACCCTCGCCGACAACCAGATCTTCCTCCCCTCCGCCTGCGGCGGCAAGGCCAACTGCGGCCAGTGCAAAGTCCAGGTGCATGAGGGCGGCGGCACCATCCTGCCCACCGAGACCGGTTTCTTCAACAAGAAGCAGATCAAGGACGACTGGCGCCTCGGCTGCCAGGTCAAGGTCAAGGACAACCTCAAGATCCAGGTCGCAGAGTCCGCCCTCAGCGTCAAGAAGCTCGAGTGCGAGGTCATCTCCAATGAAAACGTCGCGACCTTCATCAAGGAGTTCACCGTCAGGCTGCCCGAAGGCGAGCACATCGACTTCAAGAGCGGCGAGTACATCCAGATCGACATCCCCGAGTACGAAGCCGACTTCTCCGACATGGGCGTGGCCGACATCTACAAGGGCGACTGGGACAAGTACGGCATCACCGGCCTGAAGTTCAAGAACACCACTCCGACCATCAGGGCCTATTCCATGGCCTCGTACCCCGCGGAGCAGAACGTCATCAAGCTCAATGTCCGTATCGCCACTCCTCCTTTCGACAGGACCCAGCCCAAGGGCGTGTTCAAGTTCGTCCCCGGAGTTCCTCCGGGCATCGCATCGACCTATGTCTTCTCCCGCAAGCCGGGCGACAAGGTGATGATCTCCGGCCCTTACGGCGAGTTCCTTCTCCCGAAGGACGATCCCGAGGATATGGAGTACATCTTCGTCGGCGGCGGCGCCGGAATGGCCCCGCTCAGAAGCCACATCATGCATCTGTTCAAGACCATGAAGACCAGCCGAAAGGTCCACTTCTTCTACGGCGCCCGCGCCCTCGTCGAGGCCTTCTATCTCGAGGACTTCGCCGAGATCGAGAAGGAGTTCCCGAACTTCAAGTTCCACCTTGCCCTCGACCGTCCGGATCCCGCCGCGGATGCCGCAGGCGTGCCTTACACCGCCGGCTTCGTCCACAACGTGATGAACGAGACCTATCTCAAGGACCACGAGGCTCCGGAGGA
>CAMJHW010000090.1 GCA_946405645.1 uncultured Bacteroidales bacterium | reverse complement strand
TCCTGCAGAGATTCGGTGATGTCTCCACCGCCGTCCTCTGCGGTGGGCTCAAGGTCATGATGATTCCTTTTTTCTATGGACTTATCGTCTATTTCGTATCCCTTATCATCCGCGTCATCCAGAAACCGAGGATCTGAGATTAGAGCAAGTCGCAGTCAGACAACCGCTGATTCCGGGTAGGATTTGGCGGTTTTTTGTTTTACTTTTATGGCCGAAGCGCTACTTGTATGTAGAAGCGAAAGAAATGACCAGACAGGAATTCGACATATTCTCGGAAAGCGTCCGCGCTAAACTGCTCGCGGTGGCGAAAGCGTTCTGCCGCTTTGGAGCAGCTGGCGGAGACGATGCCGAGGATATCGTACAGGAAGCGCTGACTGCCCTCTGGGGACTGTCCGAAAGCGGATACCCCGTGAGGGACCCCGAAGCCCTGGCCGTGAGGATAACCAAGACCACATGCGTGGCGCACTACAGACGCCGCAGGATGCGGCATCAGCCCCTGCGGGGCGATGCATACGAAGGCGGCGTTCCTGCTACGGCTGCCACGGACCTGTCCGACTGCGTCGAGATCCGTCGCCGTATGTTTGCCGGCCTGACCGATACGGAGCGTACTTGTCTGGAGCTTAGAAACAACGAAGGCCTGTCACTTGACGAGATAGCCGCAGCTATGGGTAAGCCAAAGGACAGCGTGAAGACGACAATCTCTTCGGCCCGCCGGAAAATGCTTGAACAATTGAAAAAGGAAATATAATGGAAAACCTGACGGATAAGGATATACGCGACAAGTTGATAGCGCGCTACTTGGATGCGGAGGCGGATGCACGCGAGGAAATGCTCCTTGCGGAGTATTTCGCGGAGCACGCGCCAGAGGCGGACGAAGCCGCCGTGGCGCGGCTCGTGCTAGCAGAGCACCCCGAAGCGCTCCTTGCCGCCGGCGAGCGCGTCTTTGCTCTGCATCCTTCGACCGCTGGTAGAAGGATGCGGGGAATTGCGGGACAGGAGGGCGCGGCCCGGCGCGGCAGGCGGCTCCTTTGGAGCTGCGCCGCCGTGGCCGCGGCGCTCGCGCTGTTCCTCCTGCTGCGCCCGGCGGCGCAGGAGGCCCCGGCCTTCACGCCGCTGGAGGTCGCCGAGGGCCTGAATGCCATCGCAGGCCTCGGCCTCGGCGACATCGAGTCCGTCACCGCCGTTCCCTCCGGGGCCAATTTCCTTGTGACCGTCCACCTCAAGGACGGAAGCGACCTGCCATTCATCATGTCAAAGGACGGGGATACCGGTGCCCTGTCCCTGGCTTCAACAGAATAAAACAACACAGATTATGACAAGCATTATCCTTTCCACTATTTGCGCATTGGCTTTGAATGCCGCGCCGGCTCCCGCTCAGGCGGATACGAGCGACCTTTATCTGATAGACAACGTCAGGGTTGAGAACTTTAACGGTTCCCAGCTTGCAGGCAAGACAGTCAATTCTTATGTAATTCGACGGGAGAACGTCGGAGGAATACCGACCAGGATACACTTTATCACGACAAATGTAGGAAACTCTCAGATGCCTGCCGTTGTCTTGATGGATTCAGATTTCAGCAATGCAACGGTCGTTTCCATAGGAGACAAGGAGCAACCTGCGATAAGGGTGAGAACAACCGATCCGTCTATGTCCGAGAACGACATCATCTATATCGTGGACGGCAAACTGACAAATGCGGAAGAATTCAAGAAACTCGATCCCAAAAACATCAAGTCGATCGAGGTGATGAAAGGTTCCTCTGCCGCCAAATACCTTCAGGACCTGAAGGATCAAGGCAAATACCAGGGAGAGGCCGATCCTTCCGGCGGCTTGATAATAGTTACGTTAAAGAAGGCTTAAAGGCCATCGCCGAGGAACAAAAAAACCGGCCTCAGTGCCGGTCGATCCACTTCCAGAGAGCATACATCAGTGCGCCCCAGGCAAGGAACAGCAGGACATAGACAATGTAGGGAATGGATGTGGGATTGCTCTCCCCGCCGACATACTTTTCGAAGTCGGGGATGTCGGCGTAGTAATAAGCTCCCGCCCCGAAATCCAGGTCTTTCGAGAGCCCCGCTCCCCGGACCATTATGATGATAGCAACAATCAAAACAGCCACGGCGACGCACGCCGTGGCTATTTTGAATATCTTCTTCCCTTTCGGACCCACTATTTGAACAGGTCGAGGACAGGAACCTTGAAGACCACGCCGCTGAGCAGGAACCACACGGCGAAGAGCGTCAAGGCAATGTTGAACAGCTGGCCGACGATGTACAGCCAGAGGACCTTTCCGCCCTGCATCTGCTTGGCGAGCTCCTTGAAGTTGGTGTCGAGGCCGATGCTGGTGAAGGCCAGCACGAAGCACCAGTTCTTGTACTGGTCGAGGACCTTGTTGATGGCGCTCACCTGGTCGCCGCCGAAGATGGGCTGGATCAGGAAGGAAGCCACGAGCGAAGCCACGAAGAAACCGATGATGAACTTCGGGAAGCGCTTCCAGATCTCGCCGGCGCCGACTTTCTGGGCCCCGCTGTTCTCCACGCGGGTGGCGAAGAAGATGGCCACGAAGAAGGCGATGAAGCCGATGAGGATGTTCTGGATGGACTTCACGAGCACGGCGGCCTGCTCGGCCTCGGGGCCGAGGGCATTGCCGGCGAGCACCACGGCGCCGGTCGAGTCGACCGTGCCGCCGATGAGCGCGCCGCCCATCAGCTGGGTCATGCCGCAGGCCTTGATGATCATAGGCTCGAAGACCATCATCAGGATGGTGAATATGATCGAAATGGAGATGGCGATGGAGAGGTCGTCTTTCTTGCACTTGGCGGCGGCGCCGGTAGCGATGGCTGCGGAGGTTCCGCAGACCGAGGTGGCGGCCGCGAGAGTCATGACTAGAGGTTTATTCTTGAGCTTCAGGACCTTGGTGCCGAACCACCACATGAAGATGATGACGATGGGGGTCACGATCCAGGCGATGCCCAATCCGTAGAGTCCGAACTTGGCGATGTTGCTGAAGAGCACGGAAAATCCCATGATGACGAGACCGACCTTGATGTAGAACTCTGTACGCACGGCAGGTTTGAGCCACTCGGGAACACCTACGGTATTGGAGACGAGGAGACCGATGATAAGCGCCCAGAATGCCCACTCGAGGTAGCGGTTGAGGGTGAACTCCGCACTGACGAGGCGGACTATCACGGCCAGGAAGAACAGCATCAGGAAAGCCGGAATGTACTTCTTGAGGTTGCCTCCCTGGATCTTGACCGCTCCGCCGAAGAGAATCATCAGTACGGCGAAAGTGAGCAGGAGTTTGCCGAGGAACTTCCAAGTGAACTGGCTCCAGAGGCTGGAAGCCGTGGCGGCTTTCTCGCCGAGAGTCCAGGTGCCGAACTTAAGGGCGGAGAAATCGAACCAACCGGTCAGAACGGCGACGGCTCCGATGAGAATGATGATGAAGCCGATCCAACAGGCCATCCAATCATCAGATTTCCAATTTTCTTTCATAACGGTTTGGGTTTAGCGTTAAACATGGCAAAAATAGCATTATTTTTCTTATTTTTGTACTATAGCCTAGAATTAACGACCGGATGACATCAAGGATAGAAGCCTCCTGCGGCCGATGCGGAGCTTCCCATACCCTCACTACATACAGCATTGTCAATGTCGGAGAACAGCCCGAGCTTAAGGCGCAAGTTCTTGACGGGTCGTTGTTTGTCTGGGAGTGTCCGCATTGCGGGTCCAGGAATCTCATCCGCAGCAAGCTTCTATATCACGATCCGTCGGAGAGGCTGATGGTCTGGCAGACGGGCGGCGACAGGGATTTGGAAGCGAAGGCTTCCGAGGCTTATGGCGGTTTCGGAGAGATCAAGGACTATGTCCTGCGTTTCGTGGACGAGCCCGGCGACCTTATCGAGAAGGTCAAGGTCTTCGATGCCGGCCTTGATGACGTTGTCATGGAAATGACCAAGTATGTCAGCCGGCTTGAGGTGGCGGAAAGCCAGAAGGACCGCGCGTCCGAAATCGTGAATGCTTCCTTCCGTTTCTTGAAGCTGGACGGCGCCGACAACGAGATCACCTTCGCTTATCCCCTCGATGGTGCGATGCAGATGGTGGCGGTCGGTTTCAATGTTTATGAGGACTGCCGCGGCATCCTGAAGCGCAACCCCGCCATTGCGGAAGCCGCGTCGGGATTCGTGAAGGTCGACACCGCTTTCGTAGGACGCTATTTCAGATAATTCACAAAAACCCAAATACATGAAAAGATTATTCCTTCTTTCGCTTCTGATGACTCTGTGCCTCGGACTTGGAGCACAGGAAGAGGCCGTGAGGCTCATTGCCGAGAATCCCGACAGGGCCTCCAACAACATGCACTCCTACGAGTTCGACCCCATCGTCGACACCAAGGCTCCGAAAGGCTTCAAACCGTTCTACATCTCGCATTACGGCCGCCACGGCTCCCGTTACGAGCAGAACTCCACCTTTGCCCGCGCCGCCCTGGAGGGCTTCGCATACCTTGACTCCCTGAACCTCCTGACCGACGCCGGCAAAGCCCTTTATTCCGACGTCAATGCCGTCGTGGAGGCCCACAAGGGTATGGAAGGTTCCCTTACCCCCCGCGGCGCACGCGAGCACAAGCTGCTGGCCCAGAGAATGTATGAGCGCTTCACGCCGGTGTTCAAGGACAAGGACCGCATGGAAATCAACAGCTTCTCCAGCACCAATTTCCGTTGCATCGTCAGTATGTGCAACTTCACCAATAGTCTGACGGTGAAATGCCCTGACCACGATTTCTCATTCACCAGTGCTGAAAGGTTCATGTCCTACATCAACCCCAGCCTCAGCGTCCGCAGGCCTGGCGAGCCGCCCAGAGAGCGTCCTGCGATGCCTGCCGGCTTCCGCCCGCAGACCCCTGCCGCTCCTCGCGGCTACACTCCTGCTACGGGCACTCCGGGATATGATTTCAAGCGCTTCCTGACCCCTCTGTTCAAAGATTATGACGCTGCTCTCGCCGCCCTCGGCAACCCCGAGAGCTTCGTCCGAGCGATCTATACCGCCGGAGGTCTCTGCCAGGTCATCGACTTCCTCGGCGTCGACATCTACAGGAAATATTTCACCCCCCAGGAGCTGGTCTATTTCTGGGCCAGCGGCAATGACAATATCTACCGCATGTGGGGCGGCTCCGTCGAGAACGGCGACGTCATCCGCTATGCCATCCGTCCGCTCCTTCAGGACTTCATCGATAAGGCGGACGCCGCCATCAAGCCCGGCAGCCACCGTGCCGCCGACCTGCGTTTCGGTCACGACACCTCCCTTCTGCCCCTCTTCGCCTTGATGGGCGTTGACGACCCGCAGCATCGTATCATGCCGTACCAGCAGGCCCACAATATGGGCTGGTATTCCTTCTTCCAGATCGGCATGGCCGCCAACTGCCAGATGATCTTCTACCGCAACAAGAAGGGTGAAGTCCTGACCAAGGTCCTCTACAACGAGAAGGAGGTACTTATCCCCGATGTCCAACCCGTCTCCGGCCCTTACTACCGTTGGACCGACCTCAAGGCCCATTTCCTCGAGCAGATCAAGAAGGCCGAGGAGCCCTGGACCAGGGCACAGATGTAGTTGGGAATCAGGGCATTTCGACGGTGAAAACGAGTCCCAAATTATGTTTGGGAACGTCGTAATCCGAGGGGAGTCCGCTGATGATGGAGCCTCCGTCGTAATTGTACGAGACTCCTAACCTGGTGGCATAAGGAATCCAGAGGAGGTTGCCAAGACGTACGGAAAGGTCGACGCCTGCGCTGTAAAGCAAGGCGTCGGCCTTTCGTCCGAGAATGGTCCCGTCGGCGTGAAGGGTGAGCTCGAAGTTCTTGACATAAGCGACGGGACCCAGACCGGACCAGTCCACCGGCAGCAGGGGCAGGGAATAATCGAAGGTTAACCGGGTCTGGGACTCATACTTGGTCAAAAGATACGATTGAAGATTGGAGACTC
>CAMJHW010000089.1 GCA_946405645.1 uncultured Bacteroidales bacterium | reverse complement strand
GGCTGATGGCCGAGGTGTGGCTGAGCTCCTCTGCGGTGATGGTATAAGTTGCCGCAGTGGTGAGGTATTCCGAACTCTCGACGCCATAGCCCAAATCCACCTTCTGCGACTTCTTGTCGCCCAGCACGACTTGGGCGTTCGCCGTCACTGGAACGGCACAGAACCCCAGCAAGCTATAGATAAGTATATTACGTAATTTCATAATCATGACTGTTTCTTTTTATTACCAACCAGGATTCTGGGTAAGACCGTATTTCTTCTGGACCTCGATACGGGAGACCGGGTCGAGATACCATTTATTAGTCCAGTAACCGGCATCCCACCAGCGGCGGTGTCCGACCGTGATCTCGGGTTTTTCATACTCGAACTTCGGCCAGGGGGTACTGGGATCCCACTGCTGGTCGCCATCGGTCAGGCGGTTGCCGTTCGCATCGAGACGGTAGATCCGGATCTCGTGAAGCGGCTTGGTGAAGAGGTCCTGGCGCTTGCGGCGGACCATGTCATACAGACGGTCACCGCACTCGGCGCCGATCTCGCAGTTGCGCTCACGCAGGATCTCGTTGATGAGATTCTCCTTGTTGGAGGTAAGGTTCAGGCCGGGATTCATCTTTTCGATACGGCCCAGGCCGACTCGGCTGCGGACGACATCAAGGTCGTCGAGGGCGCCTGCGAAGTCACCGGTCTCGGCGCGGGCTTCGGCACGGATGAGATACATCTCGGCAAGACGGATGTAGGACACTCCGATATACTCGTCGTCATAGCGGCTGCCTCCATAATAGTCGAGCAGCCATTTGAACTTGCAGTATCCGGAAGCTACGTCGTCCTTGTTGTTGAAATTACTGTTCTTGTCCATGAGGCCTCCGACCCAGGAGTCGGTATATGACTGTCCGGCATAGTCGAAGCCGGCGGGAAGTCCCTGCCTGGGGACGAGCATGGTCTCATAGAGACGAGGATCGCGGTCGGCGAAAATGTCTATGCCGTTGGGGTTGTTGCCGGCGCCATAGATGTTCTCGTAAGGGAAGTTGCGTCCGTCCTGCATGCCGAAGCACTCCATCAGTTCATTGGTAGGAACGGCGCCGCCCTGACGCAGACAGTCGAGGGCGAAACCACGCCAGCCCCAGCCCCAGCCGCCGTCGGAGAGGGTCAGAGTGGGATGTACGTCGAAGAGTTTCTCGTGACGGTTCTCGTCATTGCGGTAACGGTAGGCCCTGCGGTAAGCCGCCCTGTATCCCGCCTCGTCCTGAGAAGCAGGCTGGATCAACTGATAGTAGTTGCCATTGGCGGCATTGTCGTTGAAGAAATCGTTGCAGTACTGCAGACAACGGTTCCAGAGTGAAGGGTCTTCCTTTCCGAACCAGACATGCTCGATATTGGTGAACTCAGTGACCTTGTCCGGGGTATAGTCCATATAGGGCTGCGAGTTGTTGAAGAGAGGAGAGGCTGCGAACATCCACACCTTTGCCCTGAGGGCGCGTGCGGAAGCACGTGTCAGACGGCCGGACCATTGTCCCTGGTCGGCGTTGGGGATGTTCCAGATATAACCGGGCTCATTTATGGCACATACGATCAAGGAGTCGATGAACTCCACTGTCTCCATAGCCGTAGCGCGGCCTCCGGTGAATTCCTCTCCAACTTCGTAAGCCTTCTTGGCCAGACAGAGTCCGCCGAAATTGCGGAAAGCGTCGAAATAGCGGCTCGCCATGATGGTATAGGCCTCGCCGCGCAGGCGGCTCTTCTCGTCGGAGCTCATGTCCGGCACCTTGTCGATATTCTCGATCAGCTGCCAGCATTTGCGGACGGTCTCATAGATGGAGACGCGGCCGCCGGCATCGGAGTTGAGTCCTCCGGGCTTGGTCGAATAGGAGAACTTGCCCTGATAGTTGCCGTTGTCGGTATCCTGGGCGTCCTCGGTCAACAGTCCGGGATAATAGCTCTGGATGGGGCCTCCCCAGCCGACATAGCAGTGATAGGAGTCGGAAAGAACGTCTATCGGAGCTCCGTTCATCATATTGCCGGAAGTATATGTGCAGTAGAGCTGTCCGTATGCGCTCCAGAGGAAGTTGCGTGTATACTCTGCGCTTGAGAATACCGTATCGATATTCACGTCGACGCCCGGAGCCTTCTCAAGGAACGCATCACCGACGGCAAGACGGTCGACGCAAGCCGAAAGGCAGAAAGCGGAGAAGATCCCCAGGAAAAGTATATTGTTCAGTTTCTTTTTCATAATCGTGTCTGCATTAGAAGTTGATCTGTGCGCCAATGTTGTAAACACGGGTCATAGGGTAACGGACGCCGAAGTCGAGTCCGGAACCGGGAGCCTCGGGATCGTTGCCGTCGAACCTCGCGAAAGTGAGCAGGTTCTGTCCGGAAACGAATACACGGATGTAATTGAAGAACGGCATCTTCTGTGGTTTGTTGATGGTATAGCCGAGCTCAACGTTCTTCAGACGGATGTACTTCGAATCGATCAGCCAGGCCTGCGAATCACGGTTGTTGTGTACGCGGTTGGTGAACGAGATTCGAGGAAGGATAGCTCCGGGATTGTCTTCAGTCCAGGAATTGTCAGCCACCCACTGGGTGAGGGCGGAAGTGTTGGTCGATCCGAACTGGTCGCGGAAGTAGCCGTTGAGCGAGCGGCTGACGTGGTCGGCTCCGGTCCAAAGCATCGAGAAATCAAGCCCCTTCCAGTGGAACGAGGAGTTCAGGGAATAGGTGATCTCGGGGTTGGAAGTATAGCCGAGCGGCTTCTGGTCGTTCTGGTCGATGATACCGTCGCCGTTCAGGTCGACATAGACGGCATCACCGTACTTGAGGTCGAGGTTCTGGTCAGGCATGTCGGTGCCGTAAGTCGCCTTGTAACGATCCTCGGTGCCGGGCTGATAGAACTCGAAAAGGTCATAGCCGAAAGGCTGTCCGACCGGAAGGCCAGTGTGCCTCAGGTATTCATACATGGGTTCGACCTCGAGCATCTCGACCACGGTGTTCCTGGCGAACGAGAAGGTAGGAGAGATGGAGTAACGGAAATCGCCCTTCCTGTCCTCCCAGTTGAGGGTGACCTCATAACCGTGATTCTTGACACGGCCTTCGTTCACATAGCTTGCGGGCAGCGAAGTGACCGCAGGCAAGGTGGAAGCGTTGGACACGAGGATGTGCTGACGGTCCTCCCAGAAGAAGTCCACGTAAGCGTGGAGTCTGTCCCTCAGGAAACCGGCATCGAGACCGATGTTGATCTTGCTGGCCGTTTCCCAGGTAACGTTGGGGTTGCCGGAAGTAAGCTCCTTGACGGCCTGCAGCCAGCTGCCGCTGGTACCGAAGTTTGCTCCGCGGGCCTGGGGATTGGTCGTCGTCGAACCGGTATAGAACTGCCAGGCGCCGGGGAGATAGAGGAAACGGGCGCCGTTGGTGTTGTCGTTACCCACAAGGCCCCAGGAGCCGCGGAGTTTCAGATAGCCGATCACATTCTTGACCGGCTCCCACCAGGGCTCGCTGGAAGGGATCCAACCGACGGAAACCGAAGGGAATACACCGTAGCGCTTGCCGGGAGCGAAATTCTCGGATCCGTTGTATCCGATGTTGAAATCGAGCAAGTACTTGGTGGCGTAGTCGTAAGTGATACGGCCCACCAAGCCGACATAGCCCTTGGGGATGGACTGGTACAGACTGCCGTCGGAATCCCAGGGATAATAGGTCTTGCTCTGGTTATACAGGAGGAGGGCGCCGAGATTGTGCTCGCCGAACTTGCGGGCATAGTCGAAGCTCGCTTCTGCATACCAGTTGCGGCTGCCCCATTTGCTCTCGTTATAAGGGGTAGGCCAGGTGATGTTCTCCTTGCGGAGGACCTCCTGACCGTCGACGATGGTGGCGACATAGGTCAGACCAGTACCGAAACCGTTCTCACGGTTCTTGCGTGCGGTATACTCGGAGTTGTACGAAGCCTTGGTCTTGAAGGAAAGGCCTTCGGTGATGAAACCGAGATTGAGCTTGTACTGGATGTCGAAGTTGAGGACGTTGGTACTCTCGTTGACATAACCGAGGTTATAGTAATTGGAGAGGGCGTCGCGGTCATAAGGACCGACGAAGTTCTCATCGGAGACGATGTGACGGCCCTGCTCATCGATTCCGCTTCCTGCATAAGGGGTGGCACCCTGAAGATAACGGAAGAGGAAGCCCTCGCCGCCACCCATGGTGTTGCGGTCCTGCATGCGGCCGCCGAGGGTGAGGGACAGCTGGCTGTTCTTGGAGACGTCGATATCGAGGTTGGCGCGATAGTTCAAGCGCTGGTAGTCGAAGGTCTCGTGCTTGTTGTTCGAGAAGGTCTTGAACAGGGAATCCTGGTTCAGGTAACCTGCGGACACGAAGTAACGGACCTTCTCGGTACCGCCGTTGACATTGACGTTGGCCTGTTCCTGCCATGCCGAATCATTCATTATATAATTGATCCAGTCCATGTTCGGGAAGGTACGGGGCATGTCGCCGGTGCGGAAATGCTCCATGACTTCCTGGCTGAACCTAATGCCGGTATCTGCGTACGGAGTATAGTCGGAGATGACCCTGGAACCCGGCCACTGGCTCATAGGGAGAGCGTCGGTGATGGCGGTATAGTTCCACATCTGGCCGTAAGTATAGGAATCGGCGAAGTCGATGAACTTCGAGATCGTCTGCACCGCGGCATTGGCCGAAGCGGTGACGGAAGCCTTTCCGGTAGTTCCGCGCTTGGTGGTGACGAGGATGACGCCATTGGCGCCACGCACACCGAACACAGCCGTTGCGGAAGCGTCCTTGAGGACAGATATGCTCTCGATCTCGTTGGCGTCCAACTGCGAGAACGAGCGTTCGACACCGTCGACAAGCACAAGCGGTTCCGCGCTGTTGAGCGAGCCGACTCCGCGGATGCGGATGACAGGCTCGTCAGCGCCCGGCATACCGGAAGCCTGGACGGCGGAAACGCCGGGGAGATTTCCCTGGAGGGCGTTTGCGACGTTGGCCACAGGAGCCTTAAGAAGTCCTTCGCCGCTCACAGCAGAGACGGCGCCGGTGATGGTTACCTTCTTCTGCTGGCCATACGCAATGACGACGGCCTCATCAAGTGCCCTCGAGTCAGGTTCCATGGTGACGGTTATGGTCTGTCCGGTAACCTGGACCTCCAGCGTGGTATATCCCACACAGGAGAACTCGAGCGTAGCGCCGCGGGGAACGGATGGGAGAACGAAGTTACCGTCCATATCGGTGATCGTTCCCGTCCTGGTCCCTTGTATGACCACTCCGGCTCCGATCAATCCTTCTCCCAGCTCATCCAGGACCTTGCCTTCTACGCGAAGGTTCTGGGCGAATGAATGCCCGGGCATAAGGAGCAGAAGCGCCAAAAGCCCGAACAGATGAGATAGTTTTCTCCTTTTCATCATATTAGGATTAAGTTAGACTTAGAAAATTTCAGCAGTCATTTGCCGTGTTATTAATTGTTTGTTGCGAAAATAAGTATTTGTTTGCAGATAAACAAATATTATTTTGCGCATATTTTGACTGTCATCATAAATGCTTAACTTTGCGATATGGAAATGGATGAAAGATTCATGCGCGAGGCCCTGCGCGAGGCTGCGGCCGCCAGGGACGAGGACGAGATCCCCGTAGGGGCCGTCATCGTCTGGAAGGGCCGCATCATCGCCAAGGGCCACAACATGGTCGAGCGCCTGCACGACCCTACCGCCCACGCCGAGATGATAGCCCTTACCGCCGCCACCGAGGCGGTTGGCGGCAAATACCTCAACGAGTGCACCCTCTACGTCACCCTGGAGCCTTGCCCGATGTGTGCGGCCGCGCTCTGCTGGGCCCAGATGGGCCGCATCGTTTACGGGGCCCCGGACCCCAAGCGCGGCCACACTCTCTTCTCCCCTTCCCTCCTCCACCCCAGGACTGAAGTGGTCTCCGGACTCCTTGCCGACGATTGTTCAGCCCTCGTCCGCGAATATTTCAAGACAATTCGAAAATAATTGATATCTTTGCACCCGGAACTGAGGTATG
>CAMJHW010000088.1 GCA_946405645.1 uncultured Bacteroidales bacterium | reverse complement strand
CGCATGCGGAAAATGAACTGACGGGCTACGATCTCGTTTCGGAAAGCCTTTCCGATCTGAGCGATACCGAAAGGAATCTTCATTCGGCCGGTCTTCTGGACGTTCAGGTAGTTCACGAAAATACCCTGGGCGGTTTCAGGGCGGAGATAGATGGTATTTGCTCCCTCGGAGGTGCTGCCCATAGAGGTGCTGAACATCAAATTGAACTGACGAACGTCGGTCCAGTTGCAGGTACCGCTTATGGGGCAGACGATGCCGCAATCGATGATGATCTGGCGGTACTCCGCGAAATCGTTGGCCTTCTCGGCCTTGACATAACGGTTGTGGACTTCGTCATACTTGGCCTGTTCGCGAAGGACGTTGGGGTTCGTCGCACGGAACTGGGCCTCGTCGAAGCTCTCGCCGAAACGCTTGCGGCCCTTGGCCACTTCCTTGTTTATCTTTTCCTCGATCTTGCCGAGATAGTCCTCGATGAGGACGTCGGCGCGGTAGCGCTTCTTGGAATCCTTGTTGTCGATGAGCGGGTCGTTGAAAGCTCCGACGTGACCGGAAGCCTCCCATATCCTAGGGTGCATAAATATACAAGAGTCGATGCCCACGATGTTCTCGTTGAGACGCGTCATGGCGTTCCACCAATACTGCTTGATATTGTTCTTGAGCTCCACGCCCATCTGGCCGTAATCGTACACAGCGGCGAGTCCGTCATAGATCTCGCTGGAAGGGAAGATGAAACCATATTCCTTGCAGTGTGCGACAAGTACTTTGAAAAGTTCTTCCTGTGTCATATTGTCAATTGTTTATCGTGCAAAAATAATCATTTCCTTTTAAATAGTGCCGGAAACGCCCGGCGAAGCCGCGGATTCGCGATTTCCTCGAGCGGAATCCGCACGAAATCGCGTTCCGCGATGAGCGGATGCGGCACCTTCAGGCGCGGATGGTCTATCGTGTGCGTCCCGAAGAAAAGGATGTCGATGTCGATGGGCCGCGAGTGATAGACGCGACGCCCTTCGGCGTCGAACTCGAGGTCCTCTCCCCTGCCCAGCCGTCTCTCGACGGCCTTTACCGTGTCGAGGACTTCCAGCGCCTGCGCCTCCGCGCCAGTCCGCTTGCGCGGCAGCGCGTACAGTACGGCGCAATTAAGGAAATCCGGAGCGTCAAATCCCCAGGAAGGGGTCTCGATAATTCTCGAGAGCCTCTTGTATCCCGTACCGAAAGCCTCGTCCAGCATAGCGAGCGCCGCCTCTATAGAAGCGCGGCGGTCGCCCATATTGGATCCGAGGGACAGGTACAGGTTGACCATCACTTCGCCGGTTCTTCCTCGTCGTCATCGAAATCGATGTCATAACCCAGGATGACCCTCGCCTCGTCGGAGAGCATGCTCTGGTCCCAGGCCGGTTCGAACACCAGGTCGATTTCGCATCCGCTGACGCCCGGAACATCCTCCACGCTGCGCTTAACCTCGGCCATGACTTCGTCGGCCATAGGGCAGTTGGGAGCGGTGAAAGTCATCTTGATATATACCTGGCGCGACTTGCGGATATTGAGTTCATAGATAAGTCCCAGATCGTAGATGTTCACGGGAATCTCCGGGTCATAGACCTGCTTGAGCGCAAGGACGACCTTCTCGTACAAGGGGGCGATCTCCTTTATGTCTTCGGCCGTAAGTACTTCTTCGACAGCCGGTTTATCTTTCTTTTCGAACAGTCCCATATCTCTTCACAGATTGGATTCGGCGGCCTTGCGAACCGTCTGGATCATCGACACGAGCCCGTTGGCGCGCGTCGGGGAAAGATTCTCCTTCAGGCCGATGCGGCCCAGGAAGGAGAAATCGTCGGCCGCGATCTCCTCCGGAGTGCGGCCGGAATAAACGCTGATAAGAAGGGAAATTATTCCCTTGGTAATGATGGCGTCGCTGTCGGCGGAAAAGAATAACCTCCCCTCCTCCATGTGCCAGTCGAGCCAAACCCGGGACTGGCAACCCTTGACCAGTTTGTCCTCGGTCTTGCTCTCCTCCGGATAAGGAGCCAGATTCTTTCCGAGTTCGATAAGGTACTCGTATTTGTCCAGCCATTCATCATACATCGAGAAATCGTCCACGATCTCTTCCTGCACTTCCTTCAATGTTCTCTCTTCCATCTTTATCAAACCAGCATTCCTATCGCCCTGTCTAGCGACTTCAAGAAATAATCCGCCTCCTCCATCGTATTGTAAGGTGCGAATGACGCCCGAAGCATTCCCGTAACTCCGAAACGGTCCATGAGCGGCTCGGCGCACATCTGTCCTGAACGTACGGCAACTCCCATCTTGTCCAGAAGCAGGGCAAGGTCCTCGTGATGAGCGCCTTTTACCGTAAAGGAAAACAGCGGAATCTTCTCCGATGTTCCACGGGGAACGCCAAACAGTTTTATCCTGTCATCTGATAGAAGCGCGTCTAGCACATGGTCTCTCACTCTCTCCATATTCTCAGACAACACCTTGTCTTTCAGATTGTTCACAAGGTCTATGGCAGGCTTGAGGGTAGGAGTTCCCGCCATATTCTGTGTCCCGGCCTCGTACTTCCCCGGCAGAGGAGCATAAGTCGTTCCGGAAAAGCTGACCGAAGCTATCATCTCGCCGCCACCCATGTACGGAGGCATCTGTTCCATAAGCTCGCGCCTTCCGTAAAGGACTCCAGTTCCCGGAGCAGCATAGACCTTGTGGCCGGAGAAAGCGTAGAAATCGCAGCCGAGATCACGAACGTCGACCGCGGAGTGGACAACTCCCTGGGCCCCATCCACCAACACACGGCAACCTTTTGAATGACAAACGTTTACTATTTCCTTTACCGGATTTACAAGACCAAGGACATTGGATATCTGGGCAACGCAAAGCAAACGGGTGCGCTCCGTAAGGAGACTTTCAAGAAGGTCCAGCCTCAAATGGCCGTCGTCATCCACCGGCAAGACTTTAAGGACTGCGCCTTTGCGTCCGCACATCATCTGCCAAGGTACGATATTGGAGTGATGCTCGCATTCCGTAACGATAATCTCATCGCCCGGCTTGACGAAGGCCTCGCCGAAACAGAATGCCACGAGGTTGATGGAGGCCGTCGCCCCGGAGGTAAACACGATCTCTTCCCGGCTCTCCGCGTTCAGGAAATCCCTTACCGCGTCGCGGGTGGATTCATACTCTTCAGTGGCCTCGGCGGCCATACGGTGGACAGCACGGTGAAGGTTGGCGTTGCAGTGCTCCGTGAGACTCGTCCATTTGTCAATTACAGAGACGGGACGCTGGATGGTCGCCGCGTTATCGAGATAGACAAGCGGCTTGCCGTACACCGTTCCGGACAGGGCCGGGAACTGCTCTCTGAGCTGTTTTACATTCACAATCAAAGCATTTGAAGCGGAGTTTGCAAATTTAAGAAACTAATCTTTCATTTGACACTTATTTCTTATAAATTTGCGTGAGACACAATTATTCCTTTTCCATATGATCGACTACATTTCCGGAACCATCGCCGACCTCTCCCCTACCTGGGCTGTCGTGGACAATCACGGCATCGGCTATGGCCTCGAGATATCCCTTCAGACCTACGAAGCGCTTCAAGGCAAGCAACAGGTCAAGGTCTTTGTCCTGACCACCATCAACCAGCGCGATGCGACAGAGGTAATGTACGGATTCGCTACCAAGGACGAGCGCGAACTATTCAATCTCATCATCGGCATATCCGGCATCGGAGCGGCCTCCGCCAGGATGATCCTCTCCTCTATGACGGCTGATGAGTTCCGCGAGGCCATCCTCTCGGAGAACATCAACAGGATCAAATCCGTCAAAGGCATCGGCCTGAAGAGCGCGCAAAGGATGATCCTTGAACTTAAAGACAAGATCGTCAAGGGCGATGGCACCAGCAGCGAAACACTGATACGGCCGGACAACAATGCCGACATCGAGGAAGCTACCATCGCACTCACTACGCTCGGTTTCTCGAAACCAAACGTCAACAAGGCCATTCAGGCTATACTGAAAAAGAATCCTGGAGCAAAAGTCGAAGAAATCATCCGCGCTGCGCTCCAGATGCTGTAGAACAAAGTTGTATCAAAAGCAGAAAAGTGTTCCACGTGGAACATTTTTTCTGCTTTATCTTCCAAAATACACCAACAGGACGGATATATCAGCCGGAGAAATCCCGGAGATTCGCGAGGCCTGCGCAATTGTCACCGGCTTATATCTTTTCAGCTTCTGACGGCACTCAATGGTCAATCCTGAGACATTATCATAATCAAAGTCATCGGGAATCCTCAGGTCTTCCAATCTCATAATCTTATCCGCTATACGCTGCTCACGCTCTATATAACCTTGATACTTAATGGCAATCTCGACAGAGTCGCAAACTTCCTTGCGATAAATGGCGGAAATCCTTTCCAAATCCTGATTTGCAGGAAGAACGGGGTTCTCCTCCTCCGTCATCCCGATAAGATCGAAAGCAGAAGCAGGAATCTTTGAAGAGCAAAGGGACAGTAGTCCGGAAAGGGAAACCTCCGGCCTGGACGCCAAATCGGATATTTTCTTAGAGTCGGTAATCGGAGCGGATCCGCAACTCTCCAGATAAGCGTTAACCTTTCCCTTAGTAAGGTTTTTAGTATCACAGAACTCTTTCAGGCGCGACGCCTCATCATACTTCTTCTGCGTGTAGGCATACCTGAACTCATCTGCCAAACCGATATTATGCGAGAGTTCTGTCAATCTCTGGTCGGCATTGTCCTGACGAAGAAGGATACGGTACTCGGCACGTGAGGTAAACATACGATACGGTTCATCCACTCCCTTCGTTACCAGATCGTCTATCAAGACTCCTATATAAGATTCGTTGCGGCGAAGGATGAACGGATCCTTATCCTTGCATTTCAGATGCGCATTGATGCCGGCCATTATGCCCTGGGCAGCAGCTTCCTCATACCCCGTCGTACCATTGACCTGTCCCGCAAGGAAAAGATTCTCAATGACTTTTGACTCAAGTGAAAGCTTAAGCTGAGTCGGGTCGAAATAGTCATACTCTACAGCATACGCAGGCTTGAAGATTTTGGCTTTCTCAAGCCCCGGGATCGCGTGAAGGGCTCCCAACTGGGTATTAAGGGGCAGGGAAGAAGAGAAACCCTGCAGGTAATACTCGTTCGTTCCCCTACCCTCCGGCTCGAGGAAAAGCTGGTGTGAATCCTTGTCGGCAAACACCCTGAGCTTGTCCTCGATACTGGGACAATAACGCGGCCCGCGGCCGTGAATCATACCAGTGAAAAGGGGAGACTCGTCAAATCCGCTTCTGAGTATGTCGTGAACCTTTTCATTGGTATGGAGAATATAGCACGGCATCTGAGGAGTTCCGTTCTGTACCGCCGACAAGTAGGGGAGGAAGGAGAACTTGTCCGGCTCCTGATCTCCTGGCTGACGGACCAGCGAATCGGTATCGACGGATGAAATGTCGATACGCGGGGGAGTGCCGGTCTTCATCCTCTCAGTAGAAATGCCAAGTGAAACCAGCTGTTCGGTCAGACCGTGGGAAGACATCTCGCCTATCCTTCCGCCCTCGAACTGAGTGCGACCGATGAAAAGCTTGCCGTTCAAGAAGGTTCCGGTGGTCAAAATAACTGCCCGAGACTTGAAAATTGCCCCTGTAGTCGTATGAACTCCGGCAATTTTTGAATTCTCAAAGAGAAAAGAAGTCGCAGAATCAGCGTAAATGTCTAAATTACAATTGTTTTCAAGGATTTTACGCCAGTACAGGGAAAACATGGTTTTATCGCACTGCGCACGAGGACTCCACATGGCCGGGCCCTTGGATTTATTGAGCATCCGGAACTGCAACGAAGCGGCATCGGTGACCATGGCCATATACCCGCCAAGAGCATCTATTTCCTTTACTATCTGTCCTTTAGCTATTCCTCCAACAGCAGGATTACAAGACATTCTCGCGAATCCGAGCATGTCGGTAGATACCAAAAGTACCGATGATCCCATCCTGGAAGCTGCCATGGCGGCTTCACAGCCGGCATGACCGCCCCCAACTACAATGATATCATAATTATTCTGCATAATTATGCAAC
>CAMJHW010000087.1 GCA_946405645.1 uncultured Bacteroidales bacterium | reverse complement strand
ACGACCTTGTCACCCTTGAGGCCGTCGAAGAAGTTCCATATCCTGCTTTTCTGCGCCATTCCTGCAATAGGTGTTTACAAGTTCCTTACCGCTGCCTTGAACTGCTCTCCGCGGTCCTCGTAGCAGCTGAACAGGTCGAAGCTCGCACAGCACGGGCTCAGCAGTACCACGTCTCCGGGGGACGCGAAGCGGCTGGAGGCCTTAACGGCCGCTTCCGCCGACTGCGTATCGACGATGTTGTCCGATCCCACGATGCTCTCGAAGGCTTCGTGTATCTTGGTGTTGTCCACCCCAAGGCAGACTATGGCCTTGACCTTCTCCTTCACGAGGTCGAGGAGGACCGAGTAATCGTTGCCTTTGTCCTTGCCTCCGACGATCCAGACCACGGGCTTGGTCTGGCATTCGAGGGCGTACCAGGCCGAATCGACGTTGGTCGCCTTGGAGTCGTTGATATAGAGGACGTCCTTGATGCTGAGGACGGGCTCAAGCCTGTGTTCGATGGGCTCGAAGGTGGCCAGGCTGCCGCGGATGGTCTCATCATCGATGTCCACGGCCTTTGCGGCCAGGGCCGCGGCCATCGAGTTGTATATGTTGTGCTTGCCTCCGAGGGCGAGCTCCTTCAGGTAGATGGCGCTCTCGGACTCCTCGTACTTGACGATGATCTTCTCTCCCTCGAGGTAGGCTCCCTGGTCCACCTTCTTCGTCTGGGTGAAGGGGAGCATCTTGGCCTGGACGATGATCTTGTTCAGGTGCTCGATGGTGATGGCGTCGTCCGAATCGAAGATGAAACAGTCCTCCGGACTGAGGTTGCGGGTAATGCGGAACTTCGCCTTGACATACTCTTCCATATTGTAGTTGTAACGGTCGAGATGGTCCGGGGTGATGTTGGTGATGATGGCGATGTCCGGGTGGAAATCATAGACGTTGTCCAGCTGGAAGCTGCTGATCTCCAGTACGTAATAGTCGAAGTGCTCGGTGGCCACCTGATATGCGTAGCTCTTCCCGATATTGCCGCCGAGACCGACGTTCAGTCCCGCCTGCTGCAGCAGGTAGTAGATGAGCGAGGTAGTGGTGGTCTTGCCGTTCGAACCGGTGATGCATATCTTGCGGGCGGTGTCGTACCGTCCGGCGAACTCGATTTCCGAAATGATGGGAGTGCCCTGCTGCATGAGCTTCTGGACCATGGGGGCGGCAGTGGGGATGCCGGGACTCTTCACCACCTCGTCGGCGTTGAGAATGAGTTCCTCGCTATGCTGCCCCTCCTCGAAGGGAATCTCCCATTCCCTGAGGGTTTGCGCATAATGGTCGGCTATCTTCCCCTTGTCCGAGAGGAATACGTCGAATCCTTTCACTTTTGCGAGCACGGCGGCTCCGACTCCGCTCTCTGCTCCTCCCAATACTACAATCCTTGACATATATACTCTTTCTTTATTATCTGACCTTGAGCAACGCGAGCGTTGCGATTGCGAGTATGATCTCGACGAACCAGAATCGGGCTACGATCTTGGCCTCCGGCAATGCGCGGACCGGCTTCTGTATCAATGCCGGTATGCCTTCCTTCTGGAAATGGTGATGCAGCGGGGTCATCTTGAACACCCTGCGGCCTTCGCCGTATTTTTTCTTTGTTTTCTTGAAATACGCCCTCTGGATGATGACCGAAAGGCTCTCTACGAGGAAGATGCCGCACAGGATGGGCAGGAGAAGCTCCTTGCGGATGAGCACGGCGCTCACGCCGATGATTCCGCCCAGGGTGAGGCTGCCGGTGTCGCCCATGAAAACCTGTGCAGGGTAGCAGTTATACCACAGGAATCCAACCAGCGCTCCTACGAAAGCCGCCATGAACACTGCCACTTCTCCCGAGCCGGGTATGAACATGATGTTCAGGTAGTCGGCATTCAGGGCGTTGCCGCCCAGCCATGCGAGGACGCCGATCACGACGCCGACGATGGCCGAAGTGCCTGCTGCCAGGCCGTCCATGCCGTCGGTGAGGTTGGTGCCGTTCGAGCAGGCGAGGATGACGAAGATGATCAGGATCAGGTAGATCCCCCAGGTGCAGTACACTCCGAACTGACCTTTGAAGGGCGACAACCATGAGTAGTCGAACTCGTTGGCCTTGAAGAACGGTATGGTGGTCACCAGGTTGTCGGTCGGGATGCTCGGGCTGACGCATACGATAAGCGCGATGCACAGGGCGAGCCCGAAGAGCAGGAGCATCTTCATCCTTTCGCTCAGACCTTCCTTGTTGTGCTTGAACACTTTGATATAGTCGTCGGCGAAGCCTACGCCTCCGCACCACAGGGTGGTGAGGAGCAGGAGCTGGGTATAGATGTTGGTCAGGTCGGAGATTAGCAGGACTCCGACGAGCGTGGCGACGATGATGATGACGCCGCCCATCGTCGGGGTGCCTTTCTTCTGCATCTGGCCCTCGAGTCCCAGGTCGCGGATGGTCTCGCCGATCTGCCGGCGCTGCAGCCAGCGGATGATCGGCTCTCCGGCGAAGAAAGCGAAGAGCATGCTGATGACATTGGCGAGCATGGCCCTGAAGGACAGGTAACCCATCAGGCCCTGTCCGGGGATGTCGTAGTCTTTGAGCGCTTCAAAAAGATGGTAGAGCATTGTTACTTTATGGTTCTAGGCTTGTACGTTTGCAAATATCCCTTCGACGATTTCCTTCTCGTCGAAATGCCGCTTCTCGCGGCCTATGATCTGGTAAGTCTCGTGTCCCTTGCCCGCGAGGAGGATCGTGGCGCCCTCGTCGGCGGTGAGGATGGCGGTGCGTATCGCTTCCTTGCGGTCGGCGATGAATATGGCCTTCGCCTGTCCGGCGGGCGTGAATCCCTTGCGGATGTCTTCCATGATGTCTTCTGTCCGTTCAGTACGGCTGTTGTCCGAGGTCACGATGATGCGGTCGGCATACTCCTCAGCGACTTTGGCCATCTCGGGACGCTTCGTCTTGTCGCGGTCTCCGCCGCAGCCGAACAGGCAGATGAGCTGCTTGGCTGGTTCGATGTCGCGGAGGGTCTTGAGGACGTTCTCCATGGCGTCGGGAGTGTGAGCGTAGTCTATGATGGTCGAGATGCCGCGGGGTCCGCGGATGTTTTCCAGGCGGCCCTTGGCGGACTCTAGGCGGCTGAGCGAAAGCAGCGCCTCTTCCTGCGTGGCTCCGACTGCCAGCGCCGCGGAATAGATGGCCAGCAAGTTATAAGCGTTGTGCTGTCCGATGAGCTTCGTCCATACCTCCATCCCGTCGATCTTGAGCATCATACCCTCGAAACTCTCCTCCATGATGCGGCAAGTATGGTCCGCGAGGCCCTTGCAGGAGTAGGTCACAACCTTCGCGGCGGTGTTCTGCACCATCACGCGGCCGTTCCGGTCGTCGATGTTGGTGATGGCCGTAGCGTCGGCGGGGAGATTGTCGAAGAACAGCTTCTTGCACCTGAGGTACTCCGCGAACGTGCCGTGGTAGTCGAGGTGGTCGTGAGTGAGGTTGGAGAAGATACCGACCTTGAACTTGAGACCGGCCACGCGTTCCTGCTCAACGCCGATGGAACTGACCTCCATGAAGCAGTATTCGCATCCGGCGTCGGCCATACGGCTCATGAGGGAATTGATGGTGATGGGGTCGGAAGTGGTGTTGTCGGTCTCGAGGCGCTCCCTGCCGACATAGTTGGCGATGGTCGAGAGCAGTCCGCAGTTGTATCCGAGACCCATGAAGAGGTTGTAAAGCAGGGTGACGGTCGTAGTCTTGCCGTTCGTTCCGGTGATGCCTACGAGTTGAAGCTTCTCAGACGGGTGGTCGTAGAAGTTGGCGGCGCAGAGGGCCAGGCCCTTGCGGTCGGCCGAGACGACCGCCACGGCACCGGCTTCGAGCGCCGCGTCGATGAACTTGTGCCCGTCGGTGGCGAAGCCCTTCACGGCGATGAAGAGCGATCCGGGTACTGCCTTGCGGGAATCGCTGCAGATGGAGCTTACCTGTGTCCCGTTCTCACCGCGGACTATCTCCGCACCGGTGTTCCTTATGATGTCTTCGAGTCTCATTTCAGCGTAATCTTGACTGTGCCGCCCTTTGTCGCGGCCGTTCCGGCCTTCGGGGACTGGGAGGCGACGTGCCCCGTTCCCGTATATTCACATTTCATCCCGCTGTTCTCGACGGCGTACAGCGCATCCCGGAGGCCCAGTCCGGAGAGGTCGGGGATCGTAGGGTTTTCCTGCACCTGGGCAAGCATCTCCGTCGCCGGCATCGGCGGCACGGAAGCCTTCGGCTCAAGAGTCTCCATCCATACGGGGTCCATCGACCATATGCCGTCCACGATGTCTCGTGCTGCAAGGGCGGGGAGGGTGCCTCCATAGAAACTCTCGCCGCTGAGGATCGAGTAGATGACCACGATGAACGAATACTTGGGCTGTTCGGCCGGGAAGAATCCCACGAAAGTGGCTTGATTCTTCTTACGGCCCCATTCGTCGTTGTATCTGCCGGCTGCGGTCTTGGAATCCTGCTCGTCCAGGACTATCCTTGCCGTGCCGGTCTTGCCGGCCACCTTGAACTTGGTGTTGCGCAGGCGTGTGGCCGTTCCGCTCTGGACCACGGCCGTGAGGCCGCGGGTGATCGTATCGGCCGTCGCGCGCGAGCAGATCGAAGCGTTGAGTATGCTCGGGCCGAGAGTCTCTTTGACGACTCCGTTCTTCTCTATGTCCTCCACGAGGTACGGCTTCATCATCTTTCCCTTGTTGGCGATGGCGTTGTAGAACGTCAGGATATGCAGGGGAGTCTCGGTGACGGAGTACCCGTAGGCCGTAGTGCCGAGGCTTGTGATGCTCCAGGAATCCTTGTCCGGCGAAGGTACCGAAGGGGTGGCCATTCCGGCCAGGTCGAAGTCAAAAGCCTCTCCGAGCTTGTACATGTACAGCTTGTCGATGAAGTCCTTCGGATGGTTCGAGTAGTTCTTGACCGCGAGATGCGCGAATACGTAGTTCGAGGACATCTCCAAGCCCTTGAGGATCGTTATCTCGTTGGTGCCGTACTGGCGCTCGTAGTCGTAGATGTGCTGGTCGAGAGGCAGGGTTCCTTCCTTGCCGTGGTTCGTGGGGATGGTCTCTTCGAGGGAGTGGATGTATCCGTCCTCCAGGAGGGTCATGATGGTGGAGGCCTTGAATACCGATCCGGGCTCTCCTGCACGGCCGATGGCGTAGTTGTAGGACTCCTCCATCTTTCCGGTCTTAGGGTCGCGCTTGAGGTTCACCATGGCGCGGATCGCTCCGGTGGCGACGTCCATCACGATGGCGCAGCCGCCTTCGATCTTGCGGTTGGTGTCGATCTGCGCACGCAGCGAGCGGTCTGCCAGGTCCTGGATGTCCACGTCGAGGGTGGTGCGGACGTCGAGACCGTCCACAGGCTTGACAGCCGTACTGTCGAATACCTGCACCCTCTTGCGCCCGTCCTTCACTACAGTGTAACGGTAACCCTCGTCACCGTGGAGCTTGGAGTTGTATTTGCCCTCGATGCCGATGTAGTTGTTGGTGCTGGCGTCGGTATTGTCGCGTACGAAACCGATGACACGTCTGGCAAGGGTGCCATAAGGGTACTGCCTGACGTCCTTCTGCGTGACGATGAGTCCGCCCTTGTACTGTCCTTCATTGAACAGCGGAAGCTGCTTGATCTTCTGGAGCGTCTCGTAATCCACGGGAGTGCCGATGGAGCGGAAACGCCTCCCGCTCTCGCGGTCCTTCCTGATCTGCTCGAAGTATTCGTCGGCGGTCTTCTCGGGGAAGAACTCCGCAAGTCCGGCTGACAGGGAACGGGCCTTGCCCATCCATTCCTGCTCGCGTGCCTTGCCTTCCTCCTTGTCCTTGGCGAATTCGTCCTTCAGGACGGAAGGGTCCATCGCGATGGTATAAGAAGGGAAGGAGATGGCCAGCATGCGTCCGTCCCTGGCGAGGATTGCTCCGCGGGCCGGGCGTATGACATCCTTCGTCACGGGCGGCGTAAGCTCCGCCTCGATGGCGGGATCCGGCTTGAAGAAAGCCTGGACGCGTATGAGCTGGCCCACCAGGACCACCGCCCCGATGAGGAAAAAGATGTAGAAGATGT
>CAMJHW010000086.1 GCA_946405645.1 uncultured Bacteroidales bacterium | reverse complement strand
TGATAACGCCGTAGAAGTAACTTAGGCTTTCACTGGAGATGGATCCGCTCACGTCGACGGCGACGAGCAATTTCGTATCGAAACGGCGGATGGACCCCATGTTCTCGAATCCGGTCCTGCGGTTGGGCTTCATGCGAGTGAGCTTTCGCTTTGAGGAGAGGATGCTGGCCCTGAAGCCGCTGAAGACATTGCGCCAGTTGATCTTGGCTTTTGTGGACGCCTTCAACTGCTCAGCGAAAGCACCGGCGAGGGATCCCCAGGACGTGCATCCCTCTATGATACCGTTTATCAAAGCGACGGTCAAGTCGTCCTCATCCCATAACTCGGAAAGATCCTGGTTCTTCTCCGACAGGCGCTGAAAACGGTCGTCATACTCATCGTTTCTGGAAGCCGACTTACTTGATTCACCCCTCTTGCCCATCGAGGGGATGCCTAATTCTCCGTCAAAGTCCCCGTCGCCACCCGCACCAGCGGGCAGCATGGATTGAATCTTCCTCGAATACCACTCATACGCCATTCCGGCAGGAAGCCCGTAATCGGATGGCTTCTCGATCTTGAAGGAGTTGTACTTGTAATTATCTCCGACCACGACATTGGAGCCTATGGCGATAGCCTGCTGACTACATCCGTCCGGCTTCCGCTCGTAAGGGTGCTTGAGCAGGATGCGTATAGCCTCGGTGCGGAGAGCCTCTTCCAGCCCCTGGTCCGTCATCTCGCGGAGGAAATCAGGATTGTACTCGATACGCCTCTTGCCGCTCCTGACAGGACACTCCATCAGCGTGTTGGATACAAACTCGTGGGTACAGAGAACCTGGAAAAGCGCTGGCTCTTGTATGAACCAGTGCTCCAGGATAGTTGTAATGCGATCCCTCATTTACTTGATTCCTTTCACGTAGGAGATGAACATCATAGTCAGGACCTGACACTCCCTTGCGATGAACGCCACGGCGTTAGGGTACGTCTTTTGGACGAAGAGGTTGGCAAAGTGGGCTGCGGCCTCTTTCTTGGACTTTGCCAGATAACAGAAGTAGTCCTCAAGGTTTTTCTTGGCCATTTCCTTGTTCTTGGCAGGCACTTTCTCGACTTCCAGGAAGCGGTAGATGCCGTCGTTGACTACGGAAAGCTGGTGAAGCTCGTAGGTCTCCAGTTTCTCCTTGACCTTGGGGAAATTGAGCATAACCTCGCGACCGGAGACAATCTTCCGGCTGGAAACATTGCTGACGAAGGCACTGGCTGCCTTCGGGCCAACAACGGCAGAGATTGCCTTGGTAAGCAGCGGGCTGAGCTCGCCGGACTGCTTGAGGATATCCGAGACGCGCTTCCAGCCGCGACGGTCAGGGGTCTTGTCCAGGCCGGTATCTTCACCTTCCTTCGCATCGGGGTCTTTGTCCAGCCAAATCTGGTTCTCCTGGATGAAATCGATGACACGGGCGTCAACATCGGCTTTGCGGGCCCAGAGGAGCCATTCTTGAACCGTGGGGCGGAAGTTCACGATATTGAAACGACTGACCAGCGCCGGATCAAGATCCGTCAGCTGGTACTGGTCACCGGCATTCACAGCACTGATGATGCGGCTTCCCTCCGGGAGCTTGCGTCCGGCGAGTTTACGGTTAAGCGCCAGGTCCATGATGGTCTGGAGGATTTCCGGCCTAGCGCGATTCAGTTCGTCAAGGAAGAGGACGATGGGCTTGCCATCCAGCGGAAACCAGTAAGGAGGCATAAAATCCGTCTTGCCGGTCTCTTCGTTCTTGTTGGGAATGCCTATGAGGTCACCCGGGTCGCTCATCTGGCCCAAGAAGAGCGCCACAACGGGCATGCCCTTCTTGGAGAAATAGTCTGTCAGAATCTCCGACTTGCCGATACCGTGCTTGCCCACCAGCATGAGATTGTGGTCGGCGGGAGTAATGTCGAGGAGCTGGATCAGCTCGGTTGTATTAACGTTGATATTCGCCATAGTGGTATTATATACAAGTTGTAATGAGGATTCTTTCGCCTAGAATCCGATTCGGTTGCGATTCTCCTTACGGTCCAGAATCTCCTCCTGGCAGTAACCCTCCAAGGACGAAAGTGTGGGCTCGTTCCCGGAAAGAACATATTCAACGGTGCTCTTCCGTGCGATGTTCTCGATGTTGCCGCCGGAGAAGGCATACTTGTCGGCAAGAACGGCCGCGTCCTCATCCGAGAGACCTGGAATCATGGACTTCCAAATCTTGGCACGGGAGTCTTTCTCGGGCATCTTGAACTCAACTTTGAAGATGAACCTACGCTCGAAGGCAGGGTCCAGGTTGGAGAGGAGGTTGGTGGTGGCGATGAGGATGCCCTCGATGCTTTCCATCTCCTCCAGGATGATGTTCTGGATGGCGTTGTTCATCTGGTCGACGCTCTGCTCGACGTTCTCTATACGCTTTGTGAAGACAGCATCCGCCTCGTTGAAAAGCAGGATGGGAGCCTTTTCCTTGCCCTTGCACATAGCCCGGTAAATCTTGAACACACCACGAACCGCCTTCTCGCTATCACCAACCCACTTGCTCTTGAGTTTGGTCATGTCCACGCGGAAGATGTCCCTGCCGCTGCGACGGGCAAGTTCGTATACGCTGGCGGTCTTGCCAGTGCCCGGGGCGCCGAAGAAGATGGCATTGAACCCCTTGCGCATTCCTGTAGAGAGAAGACGTCTCTGCACCTCCTTGAAATTCTCGGCGTCAAGGAGGTTCTCCAGGCGGGCGACCTGGGCGCTCTCCGCCTCGTTGAAGAAGAGCTCCTTCTCCTGGATGGTTTCAGCGCTGACGATATCGCGATGACGAACAGTTTCCTCCGGGGTCAAGACTACCTCGTTGAAGAACTCTGCCTTTACCTTGTCGGAAAGGGACAAGGAGCCCGTGTCCACGAATCCATCCTCGATGGCAAAGCTGACAAGGCCGCTACGCTGCATAGACATATGCTCGTTGGCGATGCGGCGCTTGATGCATTCGTCATCCTCCATGAATTCGGTAAAGTTCGTGAGAGTCTCGATATCCACGGATTTGCTCCCGTGTGTTACGTAGCGATGGCAGATGTAATAGAACATCCTGCGCTCCGTGTTGGTGCAATCGGAGTAGAGAGCAGACTCCAAAGCTTTCTTGCAGAAGGAAAGATGGTCGTTGTAGCTTACCAGGCTATCCAGCTCTTCCAGAAGCCGATCTGCATCTATAGTGTCGTTTCTGAACGATCCGAAGAACTTGCGGAAACGGGAGAAGAACTCCTCCGTCGTAAGTCCGGACATCTTTACCGGGCTGAACTCCCCGTTGCTCTCAACGGCCTTCAGCGTCTCCGGGCTCACCCTATAGCAACGACGGCCGCCACGACCTCCGCCAATCTGAATGATTCCCGCCTTGTCCATGTCGCGAAGCTTCTTGTGATAGCGGATGAACTCGATGTTAGTGCAGCCGAGATACATGGCAAGGTCCTCGTCGTCCATGAGGTTGTTGGTTGCCGACTTCTCAAGGATGGCGGCAAGAAGCACTGCACCCTGGTTATCGATATGGTAGAGCTCTGCGATGTATTCAATATCGTCACGGAGATCCTGGATAGTATCGGCGGAAAGGCCAGCAGAATTGACCTTACGGTAGATACGGTTCAGGCAGGCCGCCTGGGTTTTGACAGTCTCGTCCTCGGAAATGAAGTTCTTCTCTTCAAAGATGGTGGATTCTCTTTTGCTTCTCATATTCGTCAGTTTGTTTTCCTATTTATACCTAATGACGTCCGCTTTCTTGCATATTCCCTTCAAGAAGGTCTCGCAGTGCCTTGCGGGCACGGCAGCAGCGGATGGTGGCCGCATTGGGAGAGCATCCCAAGATCTCGGCAATCTCCTGCGGACGCTTGCCTTCCGACAGGAGGGTAATAACATCCCTATATGCTTCGGGAAGCCTTTCCACGGCACGCAGGATAGCCTCGAGTCCTTCATCCTCCATCATCAATGTGTCCGGAGACTTCTCGGCCATCACGTCATTCTCTTGAGCAGGGGAGCCCTCCCGGGCCTTGGCCCTGCGTATATGATCCAACAAGGTATTACGTGCGATACGTCCGACCCAGGTCTGGAATGAGGCCTTGGCCGGGTCGTATGAATCTCGGTGGCTCCACGCCTTGGCTACAGCCTCGGCGATTATCTCCTTCCTGTCCGATTCCTGGAGCTTGTATTTCCAGGCGGAGGTAAGGCCGATAACGGCGAGGGTGGCCGCTTTGAGCGCCGCTTCGGCGTCAAAGACAAATGTCCGTCCGGTTTTGGCCATAGGCTTAGGCAATGGCGGATATCAGTCGGACATAGGCCTGGAACTGGTCGGTGGCGATGGTCTCGTAGACCTTGTCGTCATCGACGAGGTCCCACCAGGGGCGGGACTCGTCCCGATAGACCTCCGCAACGGGTGCTCCGCAGCGGACTCGGTCCAGACGGCTTTCAGTCTCGGCGGGAAGGACACTCTTGAGAACAAAGGGGATGGTGGGGCGCGCGACCTGCGCGGCTACAGCGGTGTTTGTCGTCATGGCAGATAGTTTTGGTTTTCTAATGATACTAGCGGGTAATGATCCACCGCGGCTGATTCCGCAGCTCGGTTGGCGTCACCGGACCGTCGTCCGGCTACTCTACGACTGAAAGGCACCCTATACCGATCAGAAGGCATGAGTATATACGCGCCACCCGACAGAAAGTTTCACTTTTCGACGTAAAAAGTCGGAAAAGTGTCGAGTGTTATCATGAGGCTACTTTTAACAGGAGTTTCATAGTCACTCATACTCGGGATATGACAGATTCTTTCAGCACTTTCAACAAAAATTTGCATACACGCATTCCTTGTATGAGCATCCGTTAATGATGAAAGAAATCCCCGTCAGAACAGTATGAATAACAGAAATAACGATGACAAGTTAAGATTATGCAACAACTGAAAATAACCCCTTCCGTGACGGCCCGGACCCAGACCGTCGAGGAGTATCTTCGTGATCTGGGCCGGATTGAGATGGTCTCCCCGGATGAGGAATGCGATCTCGCGGCCCGCATAAAGGCCGGTGATGACGCCGCGTTCAAGCGGCTGGTCGAAGCGAACCTGCGCTTCGTGGTCTCCGTGGCGAAGCAGTACCAGAACCGTGGGCTGGAGCTGATGGACCTAGTGAACGAGGGGAACATCGGCCTCATGAAGGCCGCGCTCAAGTTCGACCCTTCCCGGGGATTCAAGTTCATCTCGTACGCCGTCTGGTGGATTCGCCAGCAGATCCTACAAGCGTTGTCCGAGCAGGGACGCACCATCCGCATACCGCTCAACCAGGTGAGCATTCTCAACAAGATCGGGCGTGCACGGCGCGAATTCCTGCAGGAGAACGAGCGGGAACCCAGCGACGCCGAACTCTCCGCGCTGCTTGACATCTCCCCGGATAAACTGATGGAGTCGGACATCTCGACCCTCTCACTTGACTTTCCGCTTGGGGAGGACGAGAACCAGTCGCTGGCCGACATCTTACCCGACAGCAGTTTCCCGGAGACTGACAAGGCTCTGGAGATGGAGTCGCTACGGGATGACATCCAGATGGCGATGGCCGTGCTGAACGGAAGGGAGCGCAAGGTCTTGGAACTCTGTTTCGGACTGGGATGCCCTGCAATGACGCTTGAGGAGATTGGGGAGAACCTTGACCTTACGCGTGAACGCGTCCGACAATTAAAGGTGAAGGCAATTAACAAACTATCCTCGCCTAAGGTCCGGTCGCGCCTTGCACAATATCTTTAAAGAAAGAATGAAAGAAAATAGATTGATATCGGTATAGAGTCTACAATAGAACAGACAACCTGCATATGAGCAATCTTTCCGAATCAATCGTCCGTGTTTGCGTCAACAACACCTTGAGCCTTATGCGTTCCCGTACAGATCTCCAGTGGACTCCGGATTCGTACTGGTGGCCGGGTATCCAGCTCGCCTGGGTCCATCCCTTTTGGCCCGGAAGCCGCGGTAAAGCCCTTACGACAGACCAGCTCAACAAGAGACTGATTGAGTTTGGAGTCCCTTCCGAGTCAATCAAGAAATCCGGAAAACACACCTTGCTTGAGCTTGGGAATATATCTTTTGTCTATCGTGACAAGCAATACAAGTACGACGGCCC
>CAMJHW010000085.1 GCA_946405645.1 uncultured Bacteroidales bacterium | reverse complement strand
CCAAGAACGCCTTGAAGAAGGCGTACATGGCCTCGGCCGCCAGCGACCTTGTCGGCGCTGCCGGTTCTGTCGGTGCCGTGACGCAGGCCGTCGCCGGCAACATCGGCCAGGCCCTTGTCAATGCGCAGTTCTCCCAGAAGCAGGAGTACCAGGCCGACGAGTACGGTTTCGAGTTCGCAGTCGCGCAGGGCTACAGCCCTTACGGCATGTACAACTCCCTGATCAAGCTCACCAAGCTCGCAGAAGGCTCGCAGGCAAGTTCCGTAGCCCAGATGTTCTCTTCGCACCCGGACAATGCCAAGCGCGCAGAGAAGATGCGCATCAAGGCCGAAAACTATTTGAAGAAGAAATAGACCTACTAATATGACTAAACCTTTGTTCTGCACCCTGCTCCTAGTAGCAGGGTTTGCGGTTTCAGCCCGCGCCGAAGAAGGAAGACTCCTTCGATTCCCTACCACCAACGGCACAGATGTCGTGTTCTCCTATGCCGGCGACTTGTACAAGGCCCCTCTGAACGGTGGCCGCGCGGTTCGTCTCACTTCGCATATCGGATACGAGATGTTCGCGCGCTTCTCACCCGACGGGCGCACCATCGCCTTCACCGGCCAGTATGACGGCAACACCGAAGTGTATTCGATGCCGGCCATCGGCGGCGAGCCGGTCAGGCTCACTTACACCGGCACCAACAGCCGCGACGACCTGGGAGACCGCATGGGTCCCAACAACATCGTCATGGGCTGGACCCCGGACGGCAAGGAGATCGTCTATCGCAACCGCATAAGCGACTCCTTCGACGGAAAGCTCTGGAAGGTCCCTGCCGCCGGCGGCATGAGCGAATGCCTGCCGTTGCCGGAAGGTGGCTTCTGCAGCTATTCTCCCGACGGGAAAAAATTGGCATACAACCGTGTGTTCCGCGAGTTCCGCACCTGGAAGTATTATCGCGGCGGACAGGCCGACGAGATCTGGGTCTATGACGGCAAATCCGTCAAAGCAGTCACCGACAACGAAGCCCAGGATATCATCCCGATGTGGGTGGGTGACGAAATCTTCTTCCTCTCCGACCGCGACCACTGGATGAACATCTTCGTGTACAACACCAAGACCGGCAAGACCGACAAGGTCACCGAGTTCAAGGAGTACGACGTCAAGTTCCCCAGCACCAACGGCAAGTGGATAGTCTTCGAAAACGGAGGATACATCTATTCCCTTAATCCCGCAGACCGTTCGTACCGCAAGATCGACATCGAGCTCGATGCCGAAGGCCTCTACGCCCGTCCGGAAAGGATGCACGTGGACAGGAACCTGTCCAACATCAGCATCTCAGAGAAGGGAGACCGCCTGGCCGTCACGGCACGCGGCGAAGTCTTCAACGTTCCGGTCAAGGCCGGCGTCACCCGCAACATCACCCGCTCTCCGGGCGCCAACGAGCGCGGAGCCGAGTTCTCGCCCGACGGGAAATACATAGCCTATATCTCCGACCGTACCGGCGAGACGGAAGTCTATCTCCAGGAGACGGACAAGACTGATCCCATCCAGCTCACCAAAGACACCGACACTTACATCCGGGGTATCGCCTGGTCTCCGGACAGCAAGTATCTCCTCTATACCGACCGCAAGAACAGGCTCGTCCAGGTCAGTGTCCCCGACGGGGCGAAGAAGGTCCTCATGACCAATCCAGTAGCGGAGTTCCGCGGAGTCGAATTCTCTGCCGACGGCCAGTGGATCACATACACCAAGCCCGCCTCCAATGAGATGGGAGTGGTCTATGTGTACAACATCGCGAGCGGAAAGGAAATTCCGATTACGGAGAAATGGTACGACTCAGGATCTCCGATGTTCAGCCAGGACGGAAAATACCTGTTCTTCACCTCCGCCCGCGATCTCAACCCTACATACAGCTCGGTCGAGTGGAACTACGCCTACACCAACATGAGCGCGATGTATGTCGCCATCCTTTCAAAGGACACCCCTTCGCCGTTCCTTCCGAAGGACGGAGAAGTCCCTGCGGCTGAAGCCAAGGATCAGAAGAAGGATGACAAGGCCGGTGCGCCCGCGGTGCAGGTGGATGCCGACGGCATCTATGAGCGCATCCTGCGCGTGCCCGGCGCCGGCGCCGGAGCCCGTCCCATTTACAGTGACGGCAAAACCCTCCTGTACGGAGGGCGCGGCGGCACCCAATCGCTCGACCTCGCCACCGGCGAGTCCAAGCAGGTGGCCGACGGCAGCCTCGTCATCGTCGGCAAGAAGGCCCTCGTCGTCAATCGCGGCAAGTACTATGTCACCGACATACCGCGCGGCCGAGTCAACCTTGAAGGCGACGGCGTGAAACTCACCGACATGGTCGCCGACATCGACTATGAGAAGGAGTGGGCGCAGATCTTCGACGAAGCATGGCGCGCCTACCGCGACGGATTCTATCTGGAGAACATGCACGGCATCGACTGGAAGGCAATGAGGGACAAATACGAAGTACTGGTCCCTTATGCCAAGACGCGTCTGGACCTCAACTATATCATCGGAGAGATGATCAGCGAGCTCACCAGCGGCCATGCCTATGTAACCCCCGGCAGTTATCCCAAGCCCGAACGCGTGCAGATGGGTCTGCTCGGAGCGAAGATCGAGAAAGACCGCAACGGTTTCAAGGTCTCGCACATCTACAAGGGAGCGCCCTACAGCGAGTCCCTGCGCTCGCCTCTCACTGAACCCGGCATCGGCGTCAAGGAGGGCGACTACATCCTCGCCATTGACGGACAGGACCTCAAGGATATTCCCAACATCTACTCCCTGCTGGTAGGCAAGGCCGGAGTCCTCACCGAGCTGACCGTCGCCTCAAAGGCCAACGGCTCCGATGCGCACAAGGTCGTCGTCAAGCCGATAGCGGACGAATATCCTCTCGTCCATTATGAATGGGTCCTGCACAACATCGAGTACGTGGACAAGGCATCCAACGGCAAGATAGGATATATCTACATCCCGGACATGAGTGCCGAAGGCCTCAACGAGTTCGCCCGTTACTATTATCCTCAGCTGGACAAGGAAGCCCTCATCATCGACGACCGCGCCAACGGCGGCGGAAACGTATCGCCGATGATCATCGAGCGCCTGCTGCGCGAGCCGTACCGCATGACCATGTACAGGAATTCCACCCGTACCGGAACCATTCCCGAGGGCACTTTCGTCGGACCGAAGGTCTGCCTCATCAACAAGTTCTCGGCATCCGACGGAGACCTCTTCCCCTGGAGTTTCAAGGCCACGGGACTGGGCGAGCTGATTGGAACAAGGACCTGGGGAGGCATCATCGGCATCAGCGGATCGCTGCCGTACATGGACGGCACGGACATCCGCGTCCCGTTCTTCACCAACTACGACGTCAAGACCGGCGAATGGATCATCGAGAACCATGGCGTCGATCCCGACATATACGTGGAGAACGACCCCATCAAGGAGCAGGCCGGCATCGACGAGCAACTTGACAAGGCCATCGAGGTCCTCCTCGGAAAACTCAAGGACCGCAAGCCTCTGCCTCCGGTCCCCGCTCCGAGGGACTGGTCATATAAGGGGGACTAAGCCAGGAAATCCCGAATCTCCTGAGTCCTATGTCCGGGAATGATTACATGATGGTTCCCGATGGGATCCTTCAGGAAATAATCCCGGCATAGGGAACGGTCTTCCAGCCTCAGCAGCACCTGCGTGCGACAAAGGCTCTTCTCGGAAAGATTCTTTATCAGCCCGGCCTCCGCCGTGAAACAGCGGTCGAGGCCGGGCGCCATTTTAAACAACGTCACCGGACCCTCCGGCAGCTCTCCTTTGACGGCTACGCCGATTCCGGACTCGAAATGAGTGTCGTAGGAATAGTTGCGAAGCATGTTGAGCGGAACCGTACAGTGGGCGAATATCATCTCTCCGGTGGACGGATCCATCCTGGACGGGTTGGCCATGAAACCGGGCACGTCGAACAATGCGTTGGATACGCACATGGTAAGCAGCGTGGGGATGTCACCCTCACAGCCCGCGGGAATGCCTTCGGCATTGAGTAGGGCGAGGGCGATGCATCCGGTATTGCCCACTGCATCCAGCAGGTCGAAACACCGCACTGTGACGGCAGACAACTCGTAACGGTCTATCAGACGCTTCAAGGCGCTGTAGATGTCAAGCGCTCCGTCGAAAACCTTCTGAGTGACTTTACGGTTGACCGAATGCTTGACACTCTTGAGAGGAAAGCCCGACGGACCTTCGCAAAGACCGCTGTGGATCTCCGTGATGAGATCTTCGATGGGGATGTCCACCAGTTCGATGCCGAGGCGCTCCTTGACGGCAGCACGGTCGGACTCCGAGGCTATCAGCCAATCGGAAGGGCGGCCGACGACGCCGGCCCGGCTGCCCTGCAGGCGCCGGCGGGCACGGGCCGCACGCGACAGCGCCGCTATCCGCTCCGCGATATACGCGGCGCTCCCGTGAAGGATCTCTCCCTCCCGCCCGTTCTGCCGCAGGAATGAGAGTATCTCCATCGATGCGGCCAGGGAATTGCTGGCTCCGCTGGTCAGAAGCCTGACCGGACCGGCGAGGCGCGGAAAGACCGCCTTGAAGGCGTTCTCAGTACCGCCGGTACGGACATATATCAGTTCGGCGTCATGGCTGCCGTACGTAGAGAAATCCTCTCCGCAGAAGTCGAATACGGCTCCTGCTGCAACGATCTCCTTGATGAAGCTTTCTTCAGAAACGTCCGGGATCACCTCACTGTGAAGCCCGGACGTAAGGGTATAGAGTCCTGTCCTGTTCATTTATCCGTTCTTTTTCGCATCCCAAAGATAAGAAAAAGAATCGTCAGAACGAGAGGGTGCGGCCGCGGTAGAAATCAAGTATCTTGGACTGGTACAGGTACTCGTACCTGGCCTGGACGAGATTGGAGGCGGCGGACATATAGCGGCCCTTGGCCTCGTTGAATTCAGTAATTCCGGACTTGCCGTTCTCGTACCTCGCCTGGGCGAGCTCGAAAGCATCCTCCGCGCTGGCGGCAGCGACCTGGCTGCTGCGATATTTTGCCTGTGAGCCGACGGCATTGTAGTATGCCTGCTGGATCTCCTTGTACAGCGACTTCTTGGAATTGTCCAGCATTATCTCCTGGTTCGAATACTGAAGCTTGGCGTTGCGCACCTGGTTGCGATTGGAGAAATGACTGAAGATGGGGATGTTGAGATTGAGGCCTATGTACTGGCTGAAATTGTTCTTCAACTGCGAGGCGAATCCGGCTGACGGGAAGCCTGACGAAGTATAATAATTGGTGCCGAGTCCACCGCTCATGGAGACCGTGGGCAGGAAAGAATCCTTGGCAAGGTCGATGTTCTTCAAAGCCTGGTCGAGGCGTATCTCCTCGGCCTTGATCACGGGTTTGAACTGAACGGCTTCTGCATAGATGTCCTCGGGATCCATCAGCATCGCGTTTTCCAGACCCTCGACGGAAGGACGGGCGATATGGAAGCCCTCCGGAGAAGGGAGCTCGAGCAATTGGGTGAGGTCGAGGATGGCAAGCGCCACATTGTTTTCCGCCTGCGTCACGCTCACGCGGCTCTGCGCGAGCGTAGCCTCCTGCGCGGAGACATCGGCACGCGACGCCTTTCCGTTCGAAGCCATCTCGCTCAGGCGCACCACCTGGAGCGAATCGATCTCCACCTGGCTGCGGGCGACGTCCAGGATCTCCATATTGTAGAGAATCTGGACGTACGCCTGGGCCACCGCCACGCGGATGTCATCCTTGGCTTTTTCCAGATCGGCGGTGGCCGCAGCGAGGTTAAGTTTAGACAGTTCAATATTATGTTTAATCTGGAATCCGTTGAATACCGGCACATTCGCACCGACACTGAACGAAGTGTTCGTTGTGTTGGTGTTGGCGTAGGTATTGTCCGCGGTGAGACCGCGGCCGAACGAGAAGTTCTGCCCGGCGCTGCCGCTCACGCTAGGGAGACGGTTGTTCTCCGCGGTATTGAGGTCTATCTCCCTCTGCTCCACATTCAGACCGCTCTGCTTCACGCTGAGATTGTTCTCCAACGCGTGGTCTATGCACTGCACGAGCGTCCAGACACGCTGCTCCTGCGCGCCTGCGCCGGAGACGATGCCCATGACCAGGGCAGCGGTCAAAACTATCTTTCTCATGGCTACTCCACTATTTTGGAACCGCGGACCTTGGTACCCTCGGTCACGCCGCTCTTGATTTCGATATTGA
>CAMJHW010000084.1 GCA_946405645.1 uncultured Bacteroidales bacterium | reverse complement strand
CGCCCGCCAGGACGTCGGGCTGGTTGGCCACGACGCCGACGCTGCGGCCGTTCATATGGGCGAAGCCCACGATGATGTTCTTGGCGAAGTCCTTGTGGACCTCGAAGAAACGGCCGTCATCCACGATGCTGGAGATGACATGGTACATGTCGTATGATTTGTTGGGATTGTCGGGGATGATCTCGTTGAGGCTGTCGTCCACACGGGATACGGGGTCGCCGGTGGGACACTCGGGAGCCTCCTCGCGGTTGTTCTGGGGGAGGAAGGAGAGGAGCTCGCGGATGGTGGCGATGCCTTCGTCCTCAGAGGCTGCGGCGAAATGCGCGACTCCGCTCTTGGAGGCGTGCACGACGGCTCCGCCCAGTTCTTCCTGAGTGACTTCCTCGCCCGTGACGCTCTTGACGACCGCGGGACCGGTCAGGAACATATAGGATGTGTTCTTGACCATGAGGGTGAAGTCGGTGAGGGCGGGGGAATAGACCGCTCCGCCGGCGCACGGACCGAAGATGCCGCTGATCTGAGGCACCACTCCGGAGGCGAGGATGTTGCGCTCGAAGATGTCGCCGTAGCCGGCGAGGGCGTCGATGCCTTCCTGGATGCGGGCTCCGCCGGAGTCGTTGAGGCCGATGCACGGGGCGCCGTTGCGCACGGCGAGGTCCATGACCTTGCATATCTTTTCGGACATGGTCTTGGACAGGGAACCTCCCGAGACCGTAAAATCCTGTGCGAATACATATACGAGGCGGCCGTCTATCGTGCCCTGTCCGGTCACGACGCCGTCACCGTCGAAGTGCTGCGCGTCCATGCCGAAGTTGGTGCAGCGGTGCTGGACGAACATGTCGAATTCTTCGAAGCTGCCTGCGTCAAGGAGGCGTTCAAGACGTTCACGCGCAGTAAGTTTGCCTTTCTGGTGCTGGGCGTCGATGCGCTTCTGGCCGCCACCGAGCCTGGCCGAAGCCCTGCGCTCTACGAGTTCATTGATCTTATTCTGTTGTATGTTCATATGATATGAATTACTTATATTCCTTCAAATATATTAAAAATCCTTCAAAAGGGCAAGAGCGTACAAACGAAAAGAGACATCTGCGCTTGCGGATGTCTCTTTTTTTATATCAATTGTTCCGAAAGAAGTATCCTACTCCTCCGCGGGCTTCATGGTAGTATAGACGTTAGTGACGTCCTCGTCGTCCTCGAGGAGGTTGGTGAGCTTCTCGAGAGTGGCGCGCTGCTCGGGAGTGACGTCCTTGAGGTCCACGTTCGGGATGCGCTCGAAACCTCCGGAAATGAGGTCGTAGCCGTTCTCCTCGATGAACTTCTGGAGAGCTCCGTAAGCGGTATAGTCGCCATAGATGCTGATCTCGACGGTGACGTTCTCGTCCTCGTCCTCGACCTCCTGCTTGAACACTTCCTCCGCACCGTAGTCGATGAGCTCGAGCTCGAGCTCGTCGATATCGATGGGCATGGCGGGGTCTTCCTTGATGCGGAAGACGCACTTGTGGTCGAACATGAAGCTGACCGAACCGGTGGTGCCGAGCGAGCCGCCGCATTTGTTGAAGTAGCTGCGGACATTGGCGACGGTGCGGGTATTGTTGTCGGTGGCGGCCTCTACGAGGTATGCGATGCCGTGAGGGCCGTAGCCTTCATAAACGATCTCCTTGAAGTCGCCCAGGGTCTTGTCGGTCGCCTTCTTGATGGCGCGCTCGATGTTCTCCTTGGGCATCTGCTCTGCGCGGGCCTCGGCCATGAGGGCGCGGAGGCGCGGGTTGCCGGTGACGTCGGGTCCGCCGTTCTTGACGGCGATGGTGATCTCCTTGCCAAGCTTCGTGAAGACGCGGGCCATGTGCCCCCATCTCTTCAGTTTCCTTTCCTTGCGGAACTCAAACGCTCTTCCCATGGTTCAGTTTATTTGGATTCGATCCTTGCGATGTACTTGTCGATGTCGTATCCCTCGATGGACTGGGGATAGTCGTTCTTGATCCTGTTGTAGCAGGCGAGGGCCTTGTCGTTGTTGCCGAGCTCCTCGTAGGCCACGCCGGCCTTGAGAAGGTATGCGGCGGAATAGACGTTGTCGGAGAGATCGGCGGCCTTCTCGAAGTAACCGATGGCGGTATTGTAGTCCTCGAGTCCGGTGTAGGCGTCACCGAGGCAGGCGAGGGCGCGGGCGGAGAGGATGTGGTCCTTGCCCTTGTACTTCTTCAGGAAGTCGATGGCCTCCTGAAAATTGCCGAGCTGGAGCTCGCTGACTCCGGCGTAGAAGTTGACGGCCTTGCCGGCTTTGTTGCCGTACTGGTCAAGAATGTCCTTGAATCCGAGGACGTTGCCGTCGCCGTTGAGGGCGAGGTCATACTCGCCGGCTGCGAAAGCGGCCTCTGCGGGGAACAGCTGTTCCATAGCCTCAGCCTGCTTGGGCTTGAGGATCCACTGGTTGTATGCGAGGACGCCGAAACCGATCATGAGGACGGCGGCGACGATTCCATAGATGAGGTTCTTGTGCTCGTTGAAGAACTGCTCGGTTTTCGAGACAGTCTCGTTGATTTTCTCCTGCTGGAGAGCTTCCTTCTGTTTAAGGTTTTCCTTTGCCATATCGTTTGTATTTTAATAATCGGAGTATCTGTTCCGCCCAATCTTGCAAAACAGAACGCAAAAATAGAAAAAAATGATAACTTTGCAAAGAAGAACGCCGAATTATGCCCGTACTCAAGAAAATAGTCGTCCAGGATTTCAGGAACATAGCCTTGCAGGAGCTGGCCTTCTCGCCCAACATCAACTGCATTTCCGGGAACAACGGCGAGGGCAAGACCAATCTCATCGACGCCATCTATTACCTCTCGATGACCAAGAGCGCCTTCGGCTCTTCCGACCGCTTCAATTTCCGTTACGGGACCAGCTCTTTCACCGTCGCCGGGTCCTATCTCATGCCCAACGGCCTGGAGTCGCGCTTCTCGGTGGCGGTCAGTTCCGATGGGGAGAAGAAGGTCAAGCGCGACGACAAGACCTACAAGCGCGTCTCCGAGCACGTCGGCGTGCTGCCCATAGTCCTCGTGTCCCCGTCGGACATATCCATGGTCAGTGATTCCGGCGAAGAGAGGAGAAAGTTCGTCAATGCCGTCCTGTCCCAGATGGACAGGGGATACCTCGACAATATCCAGCAGTACAACAGGTACCTGCTCCAGCGCAACCGCCTCCTGAAGGGCGCCGACCCGGACGGGGACCTTTTGGACGCGTTCGACGCGCGCCTCTCGGCCTTGGCCGCTCCCATAGCGGCCAGCCGCAGGCAGCTGGCCGAGGCGCTGGCGCCAGTCGTCCAGGCTTACTATACCGAGCTTTCCGGCGGCCGCGAGGAAGTCGGGATCGAGTACCGTACGGACGCCGACCGCGGCGACCTGGCGGCGCAGCTTCGCGACTGCAGGGAGCGCGACAGGATGCTCAAATATACCGGGGTCGGGGTGCATCGCGACGACTTCATTTTCACCATGAACGGCTATCCCATCCGCAAGTGCGGCTCGCAGGGGCAGCAGAAGTCTTTCCTCGTGTCCCTCAAGTTCGCCCAGTACGAGATAATGAAGGAGTCCTACGGATTCGCTCCCATCCTCCTTCTCGACGACCTCTTCGACAAGCTCGACATGAACCGCGTGTCCAACCTGCTGTCGATGGTGGCCGGGGCCGATTTCGGCCAGATCTTCCTTACCGACAGCAACAAGGTCCGGCTCGCCGGCATCGTGGATGCTCTGACCGAGGACCGCAGGTATTTCGAGACCGTCGATGGCTCGTTCACCCTTGTGGAGGAATGACCATGGAGAAGCGGGCACCGGTACGCATCGCGAGGAAGCAGGCGATCTCGATGGAGGAGCTCATCCCCCTGTACATCAAGTCCATGAAGCTTGCCTCCGGCCTGAACACCCAGCGGATATTCGCCGCCTGGGACGAGGCGTCCGGGGCGGCTCCTTATACCCTGAAGCGCTTCTTCCGCGATGGCAGGCTCTACATCACGCTCAACTCGTCGGTCGTTCGCAACCAGCTGTCCTTCCAGAGCGCCGCACTGGTCGCCAGGATCAATTCCATCCTGTCGCGTGACGAGCTTTTCGTCCGCGACGACCCTCGCGTTTCTTTCGTCCGTGAACTCATACTCAAGTAGAAGCATATGAAAATCGTCATCGACCGTATGATCCCGTTCGTGGAGGGAGTCTTCGAACCCTATGCCGAAGTCGTGTATATGAGGGGCGAAGACATCCACCACGACGACATCGTGGATGCGGACGCGCTGATCATCAGGACCAGGACACGCTGCAACGCAGTGATGCTGGCAGGGACTTCCATCCGCGTCATCGCCTCTGCCGCCATCAGCACGGACAACATCGACCTGAACTACTGCCGAGAGAACGGCATATTCGTCACCAACGCAACCGGCAGCAACGCCGGGGGAGTGATGAACTATGTGCTCTCCGCCCTCTTCGGCGTTGCGGCCAGGAAGTCCATCAAGCTCGAGGGCAGCACCTTCGGCATCATCGGAGTAGGAAGTGTCGGAAGCAGGGTGGAGGCAAGCGCGAGGGACCTTGGCTTCAAGGTCCTGCTGTACGACCCTCCCCGCGCCGAGGTCGAAGGCAATTTCGATTTCTGCTCGCTCGATTACCTTCTCGACAATTCCAACATCGTCAGCATGCACCTGCCGGTGAACGACCACACGCGCGGCATGGCGGACGAGGCCTTCTTTTCCAGGCTTCGGCCCGGCACGATTTTCATCAATACAGCCAGCGGCGAGCTCGTGGTGGAACACGCCCTGAAGAGGGCGGTTCCGAAGCTCGGCGCCGTCATCCTGGACGTCTGGAACAACGAACCCTTCGTGGACATGGAGCTTGTGGACATGGTCGATATCGCGACCCCGCACATTGCCGGATATTCGTATCAGGGCAAGCAGCGCAGCTCCGCCGCCGCGGTCAGGACCGTAGCCCGCTTTTTCGACATCAAGCCGCTGCTGGACTTCTTCCCGGAGGCCGAGGTGAAGGAACTCGAAGCCGTCAAGCTCGACGTCCGCGGAAAAAGTCAGGGGCAGGTTGCCTCGCTTTTTCAATATAATTATCCTATCTTTATAGACGATTTCATGTTCCGCGTCAATCCCGGAGGCTTCGGGAGCATGCGCGAGAACTACAGTTACCGCAGAGAGTTTTTTATTGACTGACCACATAATTGATTTACTATGCTTACTCAGGATGATGCCAGGCTCATCGCGGAGAGAGGAACCTCCGTGCAGGCCGTCGAATCTCAGGTTGAAAGGTTCCGGAAGGGTTTCCCCTGGATGGATATCGTAGCCCCGGCCACCCCGGGGAGGGGAATAGAAGTCCTCGACGAGGACGAGGTGCAGGATGCCGTGGACTATATCGGCACCACCACGGTCGCGGGCATGTGCAAGTTCGTGCCGGCCTCCGGTGCCGCGTCGCGAATGTTCAAGGACATCTTCGCCGGCATGTCCGTACTCGAGTCAGGAGAGGACCTGCCTGCCGATGCTCCTGCCGCGAAACTGGCCGCCTCGGTCGAGCGCTTTGCCTTCTATACGGAAGAGCTTTTCGGCAAGGTCGAGGACAGCCGTGAGTACCGTCTGAACGTTGTAGAGAAGGTCTTGACCGACAAGGGATTGGGCTACGGCTCCAAGCCCAAGGGAGTGATCCGCTTCCACAAGTATCCCGACGGTGAGGCGCGCACGGCGTTCGCCGAGCACCTGGTGGAGGGCCAGGACTATATGCGCGGCCCCGACGGCTCGGTCAACCTCGTCGTGACCATCTCCCCGGAGCACAAGGATCTCTTCGAGGCCGCCCTTGAGGAGGTGCGCGCCGCATATGAGGAGCGCTACGGTGTCAAGTACAACGTACGCTTCACTTATCAGGACAAGGCCACCGACACCGTCGCGGTGGACAAGGACAACAAGCCTTTCCGCAAGGAGGACGGTTCGCTTCTCTTCCGCCCCGCCGGTCACGGAGCCCTTATATATAATTTAAATGAGGTGAACGAGGAGCTTGTCTCCATCAAGAATATCGACAATGTCGCAGCGGAGCGCCTGCTCCCGCTGACCGCGAAATACAAGAAGGCGCTGATCGGACGCGCGCTCCAGCTGCGCGACGCCATCTTCGGCTATCTCGTGGAGTTTGATATGGTCACCGGCGAGGGACTCGGGGAATACTCCGTTCCCATCCCCGGCGTCCTTTCGGGATATTTCTCCATGCCCGAGGACC
>CAMJHW010000083.1 GCA_946405645.1 uncultured Bacteroidales bacterium | reverse complement strand
CAGATAGTCTCCGACGAGGAGCTCAACCGCAACAACAACAAGATACGCTCCACCCTCAGGAACTACAAGATCGAGATCGTGGACGTCAAGGCCGTCGTCGGCCCGACCGTCACACTTTACAAGGTCTATCCCGCCCCAGGCGTCAAGATAGCCAACATCCGCAGCCTGCAGGACGACATAGCCATGTCGCTCAACGCCCGCGGAGTCCGTATCGTCACCCTGCCCGACTCCGTCGGCATCGAAGTGGCCAACGACAAGCCTTCCATCGTCCCGCTCAAAGGCCTGCTGAACGACGAAGCGTTCCGCAACAGCAAGGCCGACCTCCCGGTCGCCATAGGATGTACCATCACCAAGAAGGTCAAGGTCTTCGACCTGGCCGACGCGCCGCACCTGCTCGTGGCCGGAGCCACCAAGCAGGGCAAATCCGTCGGCCTCAACGTCCTCATCGCTTCACTGCTGTATTCCAAGCATCCGGCCGAGATGAAGATGGTCTTCATCGACCCCAAGATGGTGGAGTTTTCCGCATACGGCAGGCTTCTCAAGCACTACCTTGCCGTCCTGCCCACTGCCGCGGACGAGGAAGAGGAAGCCGACAGCGCAATCGTCAAGAAGCCCAAGGACGCCGAGAAGATCCTGCGTTCGCTCTGTACCGAGATGGACGAGCGGTACGAGCTCCTCAGCAAGGCTTTCGTCAACAATATCAAGCTTTACAACGAGCGCTACAAGGACCGCAAGCTCAATCCCGAGCACGGTCACCGCTTCCTCCCCTACCTCGTAGTCGTCATCGACGAGTATGCCGACCTGGCCATGTCCGGTGGCAGCGGCTCCGAGGCCAGGAACATGCAGAAGAGCATCATGGGATCCATCGTTCGCCTGGCCCAGAAAGGCCGCGCCGCCGGAATCCACGTCGTAATAGCCACACAGAGGCCGTCAGTTGACGTCATCACCGGTCTCATCAAGGCCAATTTCCCTGCCAGGATTGCCTTCCGCGTCTCCACGCGCGTGGACTCCAACACCATCCTCGACGCCACGGGCGCCGAGAAGCTCATCGGCCGTGGAGACATGCTTTACTATGCCGGTGTCGAGACGGAGCGCATCCAGTGCGGATACATTTCCAACGACGAGATCAACTCCATCACGGAGTTCATCGGTGACCAGCAAGGCTATAAGAAGAGCTACAATACCCCGTACTATCTCCCTTCACCCGAGCCTGCGGAAGGCGAAGCAGGAGGTGGCATGATAGACATGAAAGACCTCGATGAGCGCTTCGAAGAAGCGGCCAGGATGGTCGTCATGTCACAAAGGGGCTCGACTTCCGACCTCCAGCGCAAACTTGGTATGGGTTATGCAAAGGCAGGTCGTGTAATGGATCAGCTCCAGGCCGCCGGCATCGTGGGTCCTCAGGAGGGATCGAAACCCCGCCAGGTCCTCGTCACTACGTTCGACGAGCTCGATGCGATCCTCAAAGACTTCATGAAATGAAAAGACTGACCGCACTGCTAATCCTGTTCCTGGGCATCGCCGCTTCAGGACAGAACATCGTTACCGAATTCGCCAAGGACCTTTCGGCCGGGTGCGCCACATTTGGATACACCTATTCGGCCGGCGGGCAGATTCCTCTCAGCGGATCCGGCACCATAAAACTCCAGGGAGACGCTTTCGTAATGAAAGGCGACGGACTGGAAGTCTACTGTGACGGCGTCACCCGTTGGACCGTGGACACCGCAGCGGAAGAGTGTTACATCGAGACTGTAATGGACGGCGGAGCCGGATATGAAGCCAACCCCGCCCTGCTGGTAGGAGCAGTGGACAAGGCCTTTACCCTCAAGGGTACGACAGCCACCACTTTCACCGGACTGAAGGTGACCAAAGCTACGCTGGTTCCCACTTCCAAGGACGGCAACATTACGGAACTCTCCCTGATGCTGACCTCGGCCAGGAAACCCGCAGGACTGCTGGTGAGTACCACTGACGGGAATGTCATCACCGTCACTGTCAGGGACTTCGCCATCGAGCCGATCACCTCTTTGAATTCATTCTCCTTCGACACAAAAAAGCTTAACCGCGACTATATCATAACTGACCTAAGATAAATACCATGGAAAAATCCAAAGTGTATTTCACCGACTTCCGGACCAAGATGTACGGTGAGCCCATTCCCAAAAAGCTTCAAAGACTCATCCGCACCGCCGGTATCGGCGACATAGATTTCGACGGCAAGTTCGTCGCCATCAAAATGCACTTCGGAGAGCTCGGCAACATCAGTTTCCTGCGCCCCAACTTCGCCAAAGCCGTAGTGGACGTTGTCAAGGAGCTCGGAGGGAAGCCCTTCCTGACCGACTGCAACACCATGTATCCCGGCTTCAGGAAGAATGCCCTCGAGCACCTCTACTGCGCCTGGGAAAACGGCTTCACCCCTCTCAGCGTCGGCTGTCCCGTCATCATTGCCGACGGCCTGAAGGGCACTGACGACATCGACGTTCCGGTACGCGGAGGCGAGTATGTCAAGGCTGCCCATATCGGCCGCGCCGTAATGGATGCAGATATCTTCATCAGCTTGAGCCACTTCAAGGGACACGAGGAAGCCGGATTCGGCGGTGCCATCAAGAATATCGGCATGGGTTGCGGCTCCCGCGCCGGCAAGAAGGACCAGCACAGCGCCGGAAAGGCGCAGATCGATCCTGTCCTTTGCCGCGGCTGCCGCAAATGCCAGAAGGAATGCGCCAACGGCGGACTCGTTTTCGACGAAGAACGGCGCAAGATGACGGTTTCGGACCAGTGCGTCGGCTGCGGAAGGTGCCTCGGCGCCTGCAACTTCGACGCCATCAGTTTTGCCGACAACGTCGCCAATGAGATGTTGGGACGCAGGATGGCGGAGTACGCCAAGGCCGTAGTCGATGGAAGGCCACATTTTCATATCTCCCTCATCGTGGACGTCTCGCCCAACTGCGACTGCCACTCGGAGAACGACGCGCCGCTCATCCCCGACGTCGGAATGCTTTGCTCCTTCGATCCCCTGGCCCTCGACCAGGCCTGCGCCGACCTCTGCAATTCCGTGGAGCCGTTCAAGAACAGCCAGGTCGGCGACAACATGTCCAAGCCCGGGTTCGTCAACTACTTCGAACTGTTCAAGAACAGCCGGCCTACCATCGACTGGCAGAGCTGCCTTGAGCATGCCGAAAAGATCGGACTTGGCTCAAGGGACTATGAGATAGTCAAGATAAACTGATTTGATGAAACTGTTCGAGAAACATACCGGTAAGATAGCCGCAGGTTCAGCGTTCCTTGCGGCTTTCGCTTTTTTTCAGTTTGCGTACCCGTATCACATCATGCGAAGGGAGCAGATGAACCTGTTCCTGTTCGACTGGGATTACATACGCCAGACTTACAAGGGCGCCGGATGGCTGGCCCGCTTTACCAGCGATTTCCTGGACCAGTTCTTCGGTCTTCCAGTAGCGGGTCCCCTGATAGTCGCGCTTCTGGTCACCGCCGTCGGAGCCGCAGCATATGGCATCTGCAGGCACTTTCTGGGCAAATGGCCTTCGCTTGCAGTCGGAGCCGCATTCTTCCTGTGGTCCTTTTTCCGCGAGACGGAGAACCTTTATACCACACGCTACACCGTATCCTCGCTCCTGTTCCTGGTCCTGATCCTTCTCGCTTTGAAGTTCAGAAAGACCTGGATGAAAGCCTTCGCGACAGTTCTGCTGCTGGCGCTTGGCGTCTGGAGCCTCGGATCACCCGTCCACAAGTACTACGGTCGGGCATGGGGCTGGCCAAGAATAGAGTACGACAAGGTCATCGGCCTCGATACAGAGACCTATAGGGAGAACTGGGACAAGATCATCAAACGTTCTAAGAAAGACCTTCATATCACGGAAGCCAGCTACTGCTACAATCTGGCGCACGCTATGAAGGGAGACCTGGGAGAATCACTTTTCAATTACGCCCAGAAGTATTCCAATTCCCTTTTCATGTTCATTACCACCGACCTCTCGCAGTTTTCGAGCAGCATGGTCGGAGAGGTCTGGTACCACTTGGGCGACATGACCCTGGCAGAACAAAGCGCCATAATCGGGCTTCAGGCCTCGCCTAAGCACACTGGCACGAGATACATCAAACGGATGGCCATGGTCAATCTCGCGTCAGGCGAGCAAGGCGCGGCACAGAAATATCTGAGACTTCTGAGCGGGACGCTGTTCTACGGGAAATGGGCGAAGCGGATACTTGCCGGACATCCGGATGAAGAGACACGGGCAAAGATTGAAGACCTCCACTCCAAACTCGCCAAAGAAAAGACCGATTTCGTATATAATGCCAACCTTTTCCGACCGGTACTGCTAGGCCTGCTGGAGGCCAATCCTTCCAACGATCTCGCACACACCTATCTCCTTTGCTACGATCTCCTGACCTTCGACCTCAACCATTTCATGGAGGACTTCCGTCCCGAAACCGACACGTCCGCAATCTACCAAGAGGCCGTCCTTATCTGGCTCGACAGTCAGGGACAGCTTTCCGAAGAGAACGCAGCCAAATACGGTGTAGGGGCCGGCACCCTCAACAGGCTCGCAAGGTTCATGAGATATCCTGACAACTACAGGAACACTTACTGGTACTACTTCACGATGGAAATGAACAGACAAATGCAATGATACTCCGAAGCCTGAAATACAGCATAATCGCCGGCGCCACGCTCATTATCCTGGCAGCCTGCGGACGAAAGGAAGTAGTCACCACCGTCGCCGGCAGCGTAGGTCCCCTGGTCATATACCCGGACTACAAAGAAGTGACCATACCCGAGAATATCGCCCCCCTCAACTATCGTTACTCCATGACGGGAGTGAAAAGAGCCCGTACGACTTTCAGCGCCGGAGGGCGTTCGGTCACAATCAAAGGCGGAGAAGTCGAGTGGAACCTCCGTAAATGGAAATCTTTCATCGCCGGCACGGCGGGACAGTCCATCAAGGTTGAAGCTGAAGCTATGGTGAACGGCCAGAAGGTCACTGATTCATGGAACATCTATGTCAGCGATGACCCCATAGATGCATATATCACTTATCGTCTCATCGAACCCGCCTACCAGAACTGGAACGAAGTCTCCATCATGGAGCGATGCATAGAGGACTTCTCCGAAACCATTATCTGTGACCATCAGCACACGGACAACGCCTGCATGAACTGCCATATCCACGGCCAGCAGCGCGGCGACTTCTCCATGTACTACATCCGTGGCCCTCACGGCGGAGCCATCCTCAACCGCGACGGAAAACTAAGGAAACTAACCCTTAACGCCGACGGCATGCTCTCCGGCACCGTCTATGGAGACCTTCATCCCTCCGGCCGTTTCGGAGTGTTCTCCACCAATATAATACTTCCCGGACTTCACACCCACGCCGGAGACCGTATGGAAGTTTACGACTCCGCATCAGACCTGACCGTGGCAGATTTCGACCGCAACCTCATGGTCAATGTTCCGCATACTGCCAGGGCTGACAAGTTCGAGACCTTCCCCTGCTTCTCCGCCGACGGCAATTATGTGTATTACTGTGTTGCCGACTCAGTCTCAGTCCCCGAGAATGTCAAGGATCTGAGGTATGACCTCGTACGAGCGGAATTCGACACCACCGACGGGCGTATCAGCGAGCAAGTCGATACGGTATGGAGCGGGCAACTGAACAATGCCTCCGCTTGCCATCCCAAGGCCTCTCCTGACGGAAAATGGCTTATGTTCACCGTAGCTTCCTACGGAACTTTCCCGATCAACCACAATGAGAGCACATTGAACCTCATCAACCTCCAAACGGGAGAGGTCAGGGCGATGAACGAGATCAAGCGAGACAAATCCGATACATACCACAGCTGGTCTTCCAACAGCCGCTGGTTCGTATTCGCAAGCAAGAGAGGCGACGGGCACTATGGGAAACCCTATTTCTGCCACATCGACGAGAACGGAAATACTACAAAACCTTTCGTCCTCCCCCAAGAGTCTTCAATCTTCTACGACTATAATCTCAAATCCTTCAACCTGCCAGATATGGGCAAAGAGTCCACGGGCATGACAGTGAGGGACGCGACCAGGATGTTCAAGACGGACAACGAAGCTTTCAGACAAGCATTCTGATATCACGTCAAATAGTCAAAAAGAAAAGAGGGTGACCGCAAGGCCACCCTCCATTCTATAGGTTAAGTCAGGATTACCATCCAGGGTTCTGGACGATGTTTTCGTTGACGGA
>CAMJHW010000082.1 GCA_946405645.1 uncultured Bacteroidales bacterium | reverse complement strand
AGTTGAGGGAGGTGAAGAAGTGGCCGTTCCTGTTACCGCCGGAGAAGCTGATGCCATGCTGCTGGCTCCAGGTGGGCTCGAAGTATTCGGACAGCCAGTCGGTGTCGATGACTCCGTTATCATAATAAGGGTGCTTGTAGTCGTACATGCCGATACGTGAATCCACCCAGTCGTCGCCGTACTCGTACTTGAGATACTTGGACAGTTCGTCGCGGTTCATCATCGGACGCCTGTGGAAGTCCTGGAGGGTGGCCTTGCCGTTGTAGGTGACGGTGGCGGTGCCTTCGCTACCGGTCTTGGTGGTCACGAGGACGACACCGTTACCGGCCTGGGCGCCGTAGATGGCTGCGGAGGCGGCGTCCTTGAGGACCTCGATGGACTCGATCATCGAAGGGTCGATGTACTGGATGCTGCTGACCTGCAGACCGTCCACGATGTACAGAGGGGAGAGGCTTCCGCCGTTGGAGGAATATCCACGGACGCGGATGGTAGCGCCTTCACCCGGAGCACCGTTGGTGAGGACGTGGACACCGGAAACCTTGCCCTGGAGGGCGGCGGCGGCATCGACGGTCGAACGGTTCTTGAGGTCTTCGGAGCGGACGGATGCAACGGCACCGGAGAGGTCGCTCTTCTTCTGGACACCATAACCGATCACGACGGTTTCCTCGAGGAACTCATTGTCCTCTTCAAGAGTGAAATTGATGACGGGACGTCCTGCGACGGAAACGGTCTGGGACGTATAACCGATACAGGAAACGGTGACGCTGGCCTGAGCGGGGACATTGAGATTGTAGTTACCGTCAGCATTGGTCACTGTTCCGATGGTGGAGTTGCCCACCACCATGATGGATGCACCCACGATGGGCTCTCCATTCTGATCGACCACCTTTCCTGCCAGGGGTCTGTTCTGGGCGAACGCTGTAAAGCCCATGAGCAGAATAGACAGGATAACAGCCGATCTTTTTAGGATCGTTTGTTTCATTTGGTTAAAAGGATTAAAAGGTTTTAACGTCGCTAATTTAGCCCCTTAATCCCTAAACCAATTTCATTTTTCCGTCAAATGTGGTCGTTTTTTGTTCTATATATATAATATGAACAATTATTTTAATGATTTGACTTATTTTTAAAACTTGGCCATGCAGTATTATGCATTATTTACATTGTCAGAGCCGATTTTTAGAAGGATTCTGAACACTTTTCCGGGGTTCTGGTTCCAGAAGGCCAGTGCCTCCGCGGCGTCGGACCAGCCGGCGACGCGGCTGACAAGCCGCTCAGCCGGGCAGCAGCCGCGCTCCATGTAGCGGATGACAGCCCTGAAATCGGAAGGTTCGGCATTGCGTGAACCTCTGATATCCAGCTCTTTCTGTACGAAGAGCCTGGTTTCGAAGGTAACGTCGGACTTGGAGTAGCCGATGCAGACGACGCGTCCGGTGAATGCGACGGAATCGACCGCGAGCCGATAGGTCGCAGGGCTGCCGACGGCCTCCACGACTACGTCGGGGCCGTCGCCTCCGGTGACTTGCGCGAGCTGTTCGCGGAAGTCGGGAGCCATTGTGTTCAGACCGTATTTGGCGCCCATCTGTTTGGCTATCATCAGTTTCTCGTCATCGATGTCGGCGGCGATGACCGTAGCGCCCCGGAGTGCGGCACGCACTACGGCGCCGAGGCCAACCATGCCGCATCCTATCACCATCACGGTATCGGTATCGATGACCGCGCCGCGGGAAACGGCGTGGAATCCTACGCTCATAGGTTCGACCAGCGCGCTGTCGCGTGTGCTGAGAGTCCCCGCGGGTATTACTTTCTCCCAGGGGACAGCCATATATTCACGCATGGCACCGTCGCGCTGGACGCCCAGCGTCTGGTTGCTGCGGCACGCGTTGGGCCGGCCGCGCCGGCAGGAAGGACAGGTCCCGCATGCCGTGTAGGGATTGACCGTAACGGTCATCCCTGCCTGCAGGAAGTCCGGTACGCCGGCTCCCACTGCCTCTATCACCGCGCCGATTTCGTGTCCCGGGATGACCGGGCTCTTTGCCATGGCGTTTGCGCCTCTGTAAGTATTGAGGTCGGATCCGCAGAATCCGACATATTCCATTCTGAGGAGAACTTCTCCCGCTCCCGCCTCGGGAACGGGCAAATCGACTGTGTTCACGCTTCCTGGAGCGCTGATTTGCAGAGCTTTCATTTCCTTAAGAGTTTTTCCATCTGACGCGCATTTGGTCGCCGATGATTTCGTGTACTTCTTCTATAAGCTCCGGATCCGGAGCTTGCTGTGCAACCGCTATGTTGCGTCTTACGTTGTCGGGGTTGGCCGAGCTGAACAGTGTCGTGGCTATCCTTGGATTGGATACGGCGTACCGGATGGCAAGCGCCTCGATGGGGTAGCCCTTTGCAGCGCAGTGGGCAGCGGCGCGCGCGCAGGCTTCGACGAGACTGCGGTCCGCAGGGTGCCAGTCCGGCGCGCCGCGGCTTGACAGCAGTCCCATAGAGAGGGGAGAGGCATTGATAATGCCGATGCCCCGCTCCTCGAACCAGTCGAAATACTCCGTGAGCAGGTCGTCGTTGAGGGAATAATGGCAGAAACACAGGGTCGATTCGACAGTTCCCGCCGGCACGTGCTCTACCACCCATTGGAGGTTCTCCGGCTGAAGGTCCGTGATGCCCACGTGGCCGACCACTCCCTTTTCCCGCAGTTCAACGAGCGCCGGGAGCGTCTCCTCCACCACTTGGTGAAGGTCGGCGAACTCGATATCATGTACATTGATCAAGTCTATGTGCTCGATATTGAGGCGTTCCATGCTTTCGTAAACGCTTTCCACCGCTCTCTTGGCGGAATAGTCCCAGGTGTTCACCCCGTCCTTGCCGTAGCGTCCGACCTTGGTGGAGAGATAATACTTGTCGCGCGGAATGTCCTTGAGGGCTTTGCCCAACACCGTTTCCGCCTTGTAATGTCCGTAGTAGGGAGAGACATCAATGAAGTTGATGCCCCCTTCCACGGCTGCGAACACTGCCTCGATGGCTTCCTTCTCCTTGATGGCGTGGAATACGCCTCCAAGGCTGGAAGCCCCGAAGGAGAGCGCCGATACGACCATTCCGGTCTTTCCGATCTCCCTGTATTCCATTATTTCACTTCTATCACTGAACCATGTTCGCGTGCGACTACCTCTTTCCAGAGTTCGTTGTATCCACCGTATTGCAGACCGTCGGGGGTGCCTTCGTTGTACTCGGAATGCTTGAAACTGCCGTCTTCTTCCTGGGCCTTGATGTTGCCGTCGATGAACTTGACGAGCAAGGTTTCCTCAAGCTTCGCCCAATTGGCGAACTGCTCCTGGGCGGTATCTACGGAATAGCGGGTCAGGGCTTTGCGGATCTTGCGCAGAGCGCTTTTCTTTCCGGGTTTGTACTTGGCGAGCAGTTTTTCGTCATTTTCCTTCACCTTGCCGAACATCTGGTCGTTTTCGAAGCTGTCCGCAGCCTCGCGCACGAACGGAGCCATCCTGTCATACATCTTGTAGCAGGCGTTGGCGACGCGGTTGCACATCCAGAATGCCGAGGTGGGGGAGTAGTGCAGCATGTCGCCGTTGCCCACCCTGAAACAGTCTGGCACTTCCGTCGTGTTGACGTAGATAGGAGTGAGATAAGAAGTGGCGGCATCGTCGCAGCCGAACCAGATCAGGCTGCCGATCTCGTCGGGGAGCCAGCCCCTGGCCTGGCCGACGAACCAGAAGCCGGTCTGCTGGGTGGCGATTGCGCGCTCGTTGACATAGGTTTTTCCGTCCACGGTAAAGTTCATGGGACGCCAGCGGTAAGGCAGGGCGTTGCCTCCCGCGCCGATATCCTGTGTCATGTCCATAGGGGTACCCTCGTAGTGGTCGCGCATGACGTCGGCGACGTCCTTGACGGTGATCTTGCGCGAAGGCTTCACGAATAGCGGCATCTCGCCTTTCAAGTCATAACCCATGGCATAGTCCAGCCAGTCGGACGCGGGAGCGCTTACCTCGCGTCCATCGGCGTCGAGATAAGTGAAGACACCGTCGCAAAGGATGTTGAATGCGCTCCAGGCGCGGGCGTCACAGGCTCTCGCACCGCCGAAATCCAGCGGATTGTAGGCGTCGCGGAAGCTGAAGCCAGCGTCGTCCCCCTCATACCAGCCCTTCGAACGGGCGAACGAGATGACGTCGGGTGCGAAGAGACAGTTCTCGGGGTCGTTCTGCGGGAAGGTAGTGATGCGGGCCTGGTTGGCGTGTGCGCAGATGTATCCGTCGGGTATCCTGCGCGCTACCCACACGATGCCCTTCTCGTCTCCCTTTCCGACGAGGTCCATGACCCAGGCCTCCTGGGTGTCGGCGATCGAGAAGGTCTCTCCTTCGGAAGGATAGCCGTACTCGTTGGCAAGCGCGACTATGGTCTCGATGGCCTCGCGTGCGGTACGCGCCCGCTGCAGGGTTATGTATATGAGCGAGCCGTAGTCCATTATGCCGTCAGGGTTGACCTGCTCCTCGCGTCCTCCCCAAGTGGTTTCTCCTATGATGAGCTGGTGCTCGTTCATGTTGCCGACCGTCTGGTACGTATGTTCCACCTGGGCTATGCTCCCGAGAGGCTTGTAGGTGTCCCACTCGATGATGGGGAGCATCATGCCAGCTTTCCAGTCGGCGGCCTTGTGGAAATACAGCTCTCCGAAAAGGAGATGCGAGTCGGCGGCATAGGATACCATGCAGGAGCCGTCGGCGCTGGCGCCGCGGGAGATGATGACGTTGGTGCAAGCGTCCGCAGCCCCTTGCGGGATCAGGAGAAGGGCGCAGGCCATGGCCAGGAGAGGAAGTCTTCGCATTTTGCAGTTTTTTATTAAATGATTATTTTTGTAATCTGAATCAGTTTTACAAAGCTATAAATTTTTTGTCAGTATGCGTCCGTTTGTCCGTTCATTTGTGCTTTGCGCAGCTCTTTTCGCCGGGTTGTCTTCAGGCCTGGCGGCTCAGGAGCAGACCGCTGATGAAAAGAAGGCGGAGAAGGAGTTCAACGAATCCATCGAGAGGGAGCTTGATCGTCTGACGCGTCTACTCGACCTCGAGGATTGGCAGATCTTCTATGTCGACTCCATCCTGGTTCACGACTATAAGGCCATGCAGGCCGAGCTCACTGACCTCCAGAAGCAGAAGGTCTCCAATACCAACATGTATTACGACGTCCAGTACAAGTGGATGGACAAGATTTATGATGCGTACGGGAAGCTCTTCGACGAGGACCAGTGGGCCAAATATCTCAAGAGCGGTGCCGCGCGCGAGAAGAAGATGCGCGACAAGTTCCGTGAGAAACAGAAAAGATAAACGAATAATATGAGAGAAGAGATTGAGAAACTCCTTGCGGAGATCAATGATCTGAAGTGCAAGACTCAGAAGGAAGTGGAGGAAGCCCGCGTGCGTTTCCTCGGCAAGAAGGGTGAGGTCACGAAACTTTTCGAAGAGTTCCGTGCGATGGATAAGGAGAACAAGAAGTTGTTCGGCAAATCCCTCAACGACCTCAAGAATGCCGTGCAGGGAAAGATCGAGGAGCTGAAGGGTACGGTCGCCGACGACTCCGTCTCCGACGGACCCAAGGCCGACCTTACCATGCCCGGAGATCCCTTCGAGCTCGGTTCGCGTCATCCCGTCTCGATCGTGCGCCAGCAGATCGTCGACATCTTCCGCAAGTTCGGTTACGACGTGGCCGAAGGCCCTGAGATCGAGGACGACTATCACGTGTTCGAGGCCCTGAATTTCCCGCAGAACCATCCCGCGCGTGATATGCAGGACACCTTCTTCATTTCCGCAGGACATCCCAATCCTCTTCTGCTCCGCACGCACACTTCTTCAGTGCAGGTGCGCGCCATGGAGAGCATGAAGCTCCCGATCCGCGTCATCTGCCCCGGCCGCGTGTTCCGCAACGAAGCCATCAGCGCCCGCGCACACTGCATATTCCATCAGGTAGAGGGTCTCTACATCGACGAGGGCGTGACTTTCGCCGACCTCAAGCAGGCCATCCTCCTGTTCGCCCGTGAGATGTTCGGTCCCGAGACCGAGATCCGCATGCGTCCGTCGTACTTCCCGTTCACCGAGCCTTCCGCCGAGGTGGACGTCAGCTGCAACATCTGCCATGGCAAGGGCTGCAACATCTGCAAGGGTACCGGCTGGCTAGAGATCCTCGGCTGCGGCATGGTGGACCCCAACGTCCTCGAGGCCAGCGGCATCGACTCCAAGA
>CAMJHW010000081.1 GCA_946405645.1 uncultured Bacteroidales bacterium | reverse complement strand
TCCTTGGGCTGGAGCTCCATTCCCAGACGGCCGCTCATGGCCACGTCGATGCGGAACTTGATGGGGGTCACGCGATGCACGGTATGGTTGGGAACGGCACTGATGTGCGAAGCCATAGTAATGGCCGGGAAGAAATAGGAGGTGCCCCACTGCATGTAGATGCGTTGGAGGGCGTCGGTATTGTCGCTCACCCAGAACTCGTCGAACCAGGGCAGGACGCCGTAACTGGCTCGGCCGCCGCCGCTGGCGCAGGTTTGGATGACCAGGTCGGGATACTTGGCGCGGATGCGGTCGCAAACCGCCGCGAATCCCTGGTGGTAGCGGATGTTGAGTTCGGACTGTCTGTCGGCAGGGAGATACGAGCTGCCGTGGCTGCTGACGGACATATTGGCGTCCCACTTGATATATGCTATGCCGGGATAGTTGGTCATGAGTCCGTCGACAATGCCGAAGACATAGTCCTGCACGGCGGGGTTGCCCAGGTCAAGGATGACCTGGCTGCCGCCGCGCCCCTTGACGACATCGCGGCCGGGAGCGTTGATGATCCAGTCGGGATGCTTTTCATAGAGTTCGGATACGGTATTGGCCATTTCGGGCTCGATCCAGATACCGAACTTGATGCCGTGGCGGGTAGCCGCATCGACCAGACCCTGGATGCCGTGAGGAAGCTTATTCTTATCCACGACCCAGTCGCCAAGCGAACTGGTGTCGTTCAGGCGGGGATACTTGTCGCCGAACCAGCCGTCGTCCATGACGAAGAGTTCGCCTCCCATCGAGGCGATGTCCGCCATCATCTGGTCCATTCCCGGTTCATTGATATTGAAATACACGCCTTCCCAACTGTTCAGAAGGATCATGCGTTCCTGATCGCCGTGCATGATCTTGTGCGCGCGCGCCCAACTGTGGAAATTGCGGGAGGCCCCGCTCAAGCCCTCATCGGAATAGGTCAGCGCCAGCTCAGGAGTGCGGAAGGTCTCTCCCTTGTCGAGCCTGAGCGAGCTGTTGTCCGCACAGATACCGGCGAACAGGCGATGGTAATCGGAATCGTTAGTGACCAGGTCGAGATGATAGTTGCCGCTGTAGCAGAGGGCAGCGCCGATGACGGCGCCTGTATTCTCCGAAGGTTTTCCGTCAAGCGAAAGCATGATCTCTCCGTGTGAAGTATGGGCATTGCGCACGCCGTCCTTGTTCTCGATACGAAGCGTTCCACGGTTGAGAGGCTCCTGCACCAGGCGGCCTTCATTCGCCCAAGTGCCATAGAGATGGCTTACCCAGACGTCACCCGCGCGGAAAGGGAGAAAAGCGGAATCGAATTTCCTGAGGGTGACGGGCTTCTTGGCGTCGTTGGTGATCTCGGTCCAGGTCTCTATCATATCGACATCCTTGAATGCCTTGTAACAGACCTTCACCCTGAAATCATACACTCGGTCCTTAAGGGTGATGTAAGCGAAATCGGCATCCCTGGAAGAATCCGTTGCCACGGACTCGACCGCGAGGTCGAGCGACATGTTGCCGTCAGCATGCGTGACGGCAATCGCATCCTCGCGGATCTCGCCCTGGCCGTAGGCAGGATAAGCGTTCATCGGGCGCGAGCCCGAGAACTGGATGGCCTCGGCATCGGCATCGGACAGTTTGGCCCCGAAATAAACGAAGCGCAACGCCTGTCCCTGGCGTGCATTGAGGACGAGGGACATCCCGTCAGTATTCACAGAGACGCGGTCTCCCGAGACCTTAACCTGGGCGGAGACGCTGAATGAGAGAGCCAGCAGAAGAGCGCCGGCAATGATCTTCTTCATATCAATAGTTTATAAGTATAGTTCCACAATCGAGTCCCACTACTGAAACGGTTCCCGTGCCGGAGGCTCCTTCCACGCTGCGGAGCAGCAGCTGTGCCTTTCCGGAGAAGGTCTGTATGGAGAACGTTCCCCGGGCTCCCGCCACGGGACGTTCTACGACCTTGAAGCCGGGATCACCGTTGCCCCATCCGAGAATCGAGAGGTTGGAGGACACATTTACACCTATCGGAATCGCCGCGCCCGGCACTTCCCTTCCCTTCGCATCGACTACCGTAAAATCGAGGACGACCACGTCTTGACCGTCAGGACGGAGCCGGGTCTTCGATTGGGTGCAGACAAGGGCTGCGGGATAGTCGGGCGATTCATAGACCTGCTCTACTATCTTCTTACCACGTTTAAATCCTGTGACGACAAGCTTCCCGCTGGTATAAGTGACCGGCCAGCTGAGATGGCCGTAACGAGGAACACTCTTCTTGCCGAGAGATTTGCCGTTAAGGCTCAATTGGACCTCTTCGCAATTGGAGTAGATCCACAGATCGACAGCCTGGCCGGGATTGGCTCCAAGCCCCCAGGCGGGAGCCACATACACCATGGGCTCGTCCACCCAGCAAGATTTGAGATAGAAGGCTTCGTCTTTAGGGAAGCCGCAATAGTCCAGGATGCCGAACTGAGAGCCTGTGGCAGGCCAAGCCATGGGATTGGGTTCGCCGCGATAGTCGAAGCCTGTCCAATAGAAGAGGCCTCCGAGCCACGGCCTGTCGGCATAGTATTTCCATCCGCGCTCGATGACGTTAAGGATCTTGCCGTCCGGAGTTCTCTGCATACCGGCGTCGCTGCCGTTGATGCCGTCAGGATCCACGCCGGAACGGTTAAGCGAAACCATCCATCCCATAGAAGCATTGGTAGTATATTTCCCGCGGGTGCCGCTGCCGGTAGTCTCCTCCGTGCCCACGGCGCCACGTTCGGGATACCTCTTGTGGAAATCCTCGATAGGATTCTGAACTATGTAGTTGTATCCGAAGACATCCACGGCCGCCACGGCCTCGCGGCCGCTGCAGTTGCCGTAGGTGACCGGGCGCGTGCTGTCGATGCTGTGGATGAAATCCGTCATCCTGCGGGCGATTCCATACCCCGTACTGTCATACTCCACTGCCCATTCCTCGTTGCCTATGCTCCAAAGGATGACGCTGGGATGGTTGACGTCGCGTCTTATCATGCGTTCTACCAGGTCGAAATGCTCGGAATTGGTGCCGAACATGCGGTTCTCGTCGATGACGGCGAAGCCCATCTCGTCGCAAAGGTCGAGCATCGAGGGTGAAGCCGGATTGTGCGAGCTGCGTATGGCGTTGAAGCCGTATTCCTTGAGCTGCTGCAGCTTGTAGCGCCAGAGCTCGTCAGGAACGGCGGTACCCACACCTGCATGGTCCAGATGAAGGTCGCAGCCACGGAGCTCGGTCCTGATCCCGTTGAGCAGGAAACCCCGTTGAGGATCGAAGTCGATGGAGCGGATGCCAATCCTGACATCATATGCATCCAGAAGACTCTCGATCCCATAGTCGCCCTTGTAAAGGCAGGTCCTCAGGGTATAGAGATATGGAGAGTCCATGGACCACAGTCTTGGAGAGGTGACCTTGAGCTCCATCAAGGGATTGTCCTGATTGGAAAAAGCCGTGGCGACGGAACGGCCGTCGGCATCGAGAAGGGTCTGGGCGATGAGATACTCCTGCTCACCTCCGATCTTTCCGACACGCACCTCCGACACGACAGTGCATTCGGTGCGGTTGGGATTGAACCTGTACTCCTTCAATGACACGCCATAAGGTTTGATGGCGGTCGGCGAGGTCTTGTGAAGATAGACGTTGCGGTAGATGCCGGCTCCTTCATAGAACCATCCCTCCTCCAAGGAGGCATCAGCACGGACGGTGATGAGATTCTCCTCTCCGAAACGGATGTATTCCGTCATGTCATAGACAGTGCTTGCGTATCCGCTTCGTTCGTGGCCCATATAGATTCCGTTGCAGAACACCTCGGAATCACGGAAGATGCCCTCGAACTCTATAAGGATGCGTTTCCCGCGGTCGGATTCGGGAATGGCGACAATCTTGCGGTACCAGCCTACGGAAGACTCGGGATACTTCCAGCCAACGCATTTGTAGCCGTGGCTGTGGCTCGCTTCCTCGGAGTAAGGAAGATCGACCACCCAGTCGTGGGGCAGGCTGACTTTCTGCCATGAGGAATCGTCGAAATCCGGCGAAGACGGACTCTTGTCGTCCTTGTTGGCCATGACCTTGGTAACGTATGAGAAGTACTCTGTGCCATGGGTGAAATCCCTCTGCTTATCCCCCGCGTACCCAAGAGAAAACTTCCAGTCGTTGTTGATCAGGACACGCTCGCGGACGCCGTCGCCGGCCAAAGCTGCAGGAATTAAAGAAAACGTAAGGAAAAGGTATATCAGAAGGGCTTTAGCACTTTTCATCGCTTCGTTTGTTGGACACATTATATACAAATATAGCCGATTTTTGAGAATTATTTGTAAATTAGCATCGGTTAAGAAAACATTTTCACCAAATAAAAGCGTATTATGAAAAAGTATTTTGCTGAAATGATCGGAACCATGGTTCTGGTTCTCATGGGCTGCGGCACAGCAGTCAGTCTCGGATGCACCAACGCCATCGCTGCAACCGTAGTCGGCACTGCTTTCGCGTTCGGACTCGCTGTCGTCGCCATGGCCTACACTATCGGCGGCATCTCCGGTTGCCACATCAACCCTGCCATCACCCTCGCAGTATGGCTCTCGGGCAAGATGAGCGGCAAGGATGCATGCTTCTACATGCTTTTCCAGGTCATCGGCGCCATCCTCGGCTCCGCCATCCTGGCGCTCCTCACCGCTAACGTCGATTTCGCCGGAACCGGCGCCAATGCCTGCCAGGAAGGTGTTTCCGTCATAGGAGGCCTTCTCGCCGAGGTGTTCTTCACCTTCGTGTTCGTACTGGTCGTCCTCGGCACCACCGACGAGAAGAAGGGAGCCGGCAACTTCGCCGGACTGGCCATCGGTCTCTCCCTCGTGCTCGTACACCTCGCCTGCATCCGTTACACCGGCACTTCCGTCAACCCTGCCCGTTCCATCGGTCCCGCCCTCTTCCAGGGTGGCGACGCGCTGAAGCAGCTGTGGATTTTCATCCTCGGCCCTCTCGCCGGCGGCGCCTTCGCAGCCGGTGTCTGGAAATGCCTCTCCAGCGACTGCAAGAAAGCGGAATAATCTTTTTCCATGAAAAGACACTTCATCACCTTTCTACTGGCGATGACCACTATTGCTGCGGCTGCACAGCCGCAGCAATTTGGTTACAGGAATCCCGTCATACCCGGTTTCAATCCCGATCCGAGCGTTTGCAGGGTCGGAGATGACTTCTACCTTGTCACCAGCACGTTCCAGTATTTCCCCGGAGTGCCTGTCTATCATTCCAAGGATCTGATCCATTGGGAGCAGATCGGCAACTGCCTGACCCGCGATTCGCAGCTGCATCTGACGAATGCAGGGTGCAGCGGAGGCATTTACGCCCCCACCATCCGCTATCACGAAGGGACATTCTACATGGTAACGACCAACGTCTCTAAAGGAGGGAACTTCTTTGTAACGACAAAGGATCCCGCCGGCGAGTGGTCGGATCCCATTTGGCTCGAGCAGGGAGGTATCGATCCCACGCTTTATTTCGAGGGAGACCGTACATGGCTCGTCAGTAATCCCGACAATGGCATCTATCTCTGCGAGATCGACATCAAGACCGGCAAGCAGCTGACTGAGAGCCGTTTGCTATGGCAGGGAGACGGAGGACGTTATCCTGAGGCCCCTCATATCTATCGCAAGGACGGCTGGTACTACCTGATGATTGCAGAGGGTGGCACGGAATACGGACATGGCATCACGATCGCCCGCAGCCGCGACATATACGGTCCTTACGAATCCAATCCCGACAATCCCATCCTCACCAATTTCCGCCGCATTACCCAGAACAGCCCCATCCAGGGGACCGGACACGGCGACCTCATCGAGGATCAGCAGGGATTGTGGTGGATCGTTTTCCTAGGATTCCGTCCGCAGAACGGCAGCCATCATCTGCTGGGCAGGGAGACATTCCTGGAGCCCGTCGACTGGCCTGACGACGGCTGGCCCGTCGTAAACGGGACTGGCACCGCCGACATGCAGATGCAGGTAGCCACACTCCCCCAGGTCGAGATGCCCAAGCCCCCTGTGAACCGTCTGTCCACCGGACGCAAGGAGCCCTATTTCATCCATCTCAACACACCGGCAGAGGACAACTACCGTTTCGTCAACGACACCACGCTCCGGCTCAAGCCCACGGCCGTCACATTGGACGATGCCGGCTCCCCCACCTTCATAGCCATCCGCCAGGACAAGCATGACTTCAGCGCTGAGACGGAAGTTGAGCTGAGCAGCGCCACGCTGGACGACATCGCCGGACTGACCGTCTATATGGAGAACAATGCCCACGCCGACATTTACCTGCGTCAGGACAAGAGTAATAAAAAACAATCCGTCGTGCTGGAATACACGCTTTACGGACTGAAATACAAGGCCTGCGAAGTCTCCGTAGGCAAGGGAGCCGCACGCTTGAAGGTAGAGGGTACCAAGACGGAGTAT
>CAMJHW010000080.1 GCA_946405645.1 uncultured Bacteroidales bacterium | reverse complement strand
CAGTATTTCGACGCTCCTTACGATCTCAAGTCCCCCAAATACTGGGCTCCCATGAACGGGAAGTATGTACATGCCGACGGTCCCGTGGATGCTAAGTACAAGGCTTCCGGCAAGATGCTGTTCCCCCGTATGTGGAATGGCGCCGACCAGCGCAGCATTGATTTCTACGAGTCGTATATGAAGGGCAAGGGCACCCGCATCGCCGGGCGCGAGCATCGCAAGCCCACTATGGGTTCCAACCTCGCCTTCTTCTTCGACTATCAGCTGAACTGGATGTACTGGCGCTATTTCATGTGGAATTTCGTCGGTCGCCAGAACGAGGTCCATGGTCAGATTCCGGGAGACATCTTCTACGGCAACTGGGAAAGCGGAATCGGCTTCATCGACAGGGCAAGGCTCGGGGACCAGTCCGATGCTCCGCCCATCCTGTTGGATAACAAGGGCAAGAACCACTATTATTTCCTCCCGCTTCTGCTCGGCCTGCTGGGCCTTTTCTTCCAGTTCGACCGCGACAAGCGCGGGAATTGGCTGGTCTTCCTGCTGTTCTTCATGACGGGAATAGCCGTAGTAGTATATCTCAACCAACCTCCTTTCCAGGTACGCGAACGCGACTATGCTTATGCCGGTTCCTTCTATTCATTCTCGATATGGATAGGCCTGGCGGTGGCTGCCATTTACAACTGGGTCAATGATGCCCTGAAGGGGCGCAGCTCCGCCGCCACGGCGGCGGTTACGACTGTCGCCTGCCTGTTCGTGCCGGCCCTTATGGCCGCCGAGAACTGGGACGACCACGACCGTTCCAACCGCCGCACTTCCACCGAGATGGCCTCCAACTATCTCAATTCCGTGGGGAAGAACGGAATATTGATCACCCACGGTGACAACGATACTTTCCCTCTGTGGTATGCGCAGGAGGTTGAGGGCATCCGCACTGATGTACGCGTGGTCAACACATCCCTTCTCGGTACCGACTGGCATATCGACCAGATGAAGTACGCCGTCAACGAGTCGGCGCCGCTTCCGCTGACCGTAGGCCCCGAGCAGTACCTCTATGGTACAAACGAATATATCATCATAAACGACACCCGTGAGCAGCCAATGCTGCTTTCCGATGTGATGACCGTATTCAAGCATCCCGATGTCAAGGTGGTGCTGAGCGGCGGCAAGAAGGCCGACTATATCATCTCCCGCAAGCTTATAGTTCCCGTCAATAAGGAGAATGCGATAAAGAGCGGCATAGTCAGCCCCAAGTTCGCCGACGCCATCCCCGACAGCATCGTGCTGGAGATTCCTAAGGACAAGGATTACCTTACCAAACCGGAGCTCTTCTTGCTCGACCTCCTGTCCAACTATCAGTGGGACAGGCCGCTCAACGTGCTCAACCAGGGTGGCGACCTGAATGTCGGCATCAAGGACTATCTCATGTTCGAAGGTTACTCCGCCAAGTTCGTCCCGTTCAAGAACAGGATATCGACCACGGATCCCGGCTTTGTGGATACCGACAGGCTTTATGACCTCATGACAAACGTCTTCAAGTGGGACGCCATCTCGCGGGACGACTATTTCGTCGATTACCAGAACCTCTATACCCATATGGGCGTCATGTCCCAGCGCAGCCTCTTCGTCAACGCCGCGCAGGCGTTCTACAAGGTCGGAGAGACCGACAGGGCCAAGGAGATGCTCGACAAGTGCCAGGAAGTCATCCGCCGCGATTCTTATCCTCTCGAGACCATTCCGGTCGGGTTCTCGGGCAACGACTATATGGTGTGCGAGATGGTCGACATGTATTACAAGCTGGGAGAACCGGACAAGGCCCGCGACCTCGCGGTCGAACTGTTCAACAGCCTGCTTGTCTCCTCGCGCTTCTATCTCGAATTCTACGATTACGCGCAGGCCGACTTCGAACTGTGCGGGCAGTATGTCTATTACCTGCAGGATATCGTCAAATCTGCCGGAGACAGGGATCTTGCCGACAGGATAGGGAAGAATTTCGAGGCGCTGATGGACTATGTCAGCGGAGATACGGACAGCGTGAGCGAAGGCGACAGCCTGTCAGTGGGCTAACTATCTTTTCAGCCGCACGTAGATGGAGAGCGGGAGGGCTTTGCCGAAGCTGTCAAGCAGGGCGAGCTCCCCGCTTTCCATTTCGTATCCTTCCTTTCCTTCAAGTCCGAAGGCTTGCTTGACGACAGTCTCTCCGAGGAGGGCGGAATAGCCGTTGGAGTAGAGGTTGAGGACCATGAAAGAGTCCTTGGGGGCGAGGATCTGTGACACCGACTTCAGCATCTCGAAGAGGCATTCGTCGAGTTTCCATCTCTCTCCGTCAGGACCATGGCCGTAGGCGGGAGGGTCGAGGATGATGCCTTGATATGCATTGCCCCTGCGGGCTTCCCTCCGGGCGAACTTCATTGCGTCTTCGACGACCCAGCGTATGCCGTCCAGTCCGCTGGCTTCCATGTTCTCCTTAGCCCAGGTTACAACCTGGCGGACGGAATCGAGATGCGTGACGTCCGCTCCGGCGGCCTTGGCCGCGAGCGATGCCGCGCCGGTGTATGCGAAGAGATTGAGCACCTTCGGGCGCGGCATCCCCTCCGCTTCCGCCTTCTTCACCAGCTTGCTTGTATTCTCATATATATACTCCCAGTTGGGAGCCTGCTCGGGGAATACTCCGACATGCTTGAACGAGGTGAGTCCCAGGCGCAGGCGGATTTTCAGGTCCTGATCCGGACTGCGGTATGCGATGTACCACTGGTCGTCCATCTTCTTCAGGCGTTCCCACGTGCCGCTGTCTTCTTTTCCGGCCTTTCCGAATCCGGCGCCGGGCGCGAAGCGCGTGTGCATGAGCCTGCTCCACTCCGCGTCGCTCAAGGACTTGTCCCAAAGGGCCTTCGGCTCGGGACGCGCCATGACGAAACGGCCGTAGCGTTCGAGCTTTTCACCCCTTCCGGAGTCGATAATCTCATAGTCCTTCCAGGACGCCTCAGGATACTCTATTCTCATAGTCTTTCCGATTATTGGTACAAAGATAATGGTTATTCGCCGAAATTTGTTATTTTTGTGGTTACCGTGATTTGTAATTATTTAATTCCTATACTTATGCAACAGTACATTGATTCTTACGATTTTACCGGCAAGAAAGCCATCGTCCGCGTCGATTTCAACGTCCCGCTCAACGAGAATTTCGAGATTACTGATGATACCCGCATCCGCGCTGCCATCCCCACGCTCAAGAAAGTCCTGGAGAAGGGCGGTTCCCTCATCATAATGTCCCACCTCGGCCGTCCGAAGAAGGTGGATCCCAAGTTCTCCCTCAAGCACATCGTGGCCCGCGTTTCCGAGCGCCTCGGCGCTCCCGTGCAGTTCGCCGATGATTGCATGAAGGCTGACGCACAGGCCGCGGCCCTCAAGCCGGGTGAAGTCCTGTTGCTCGAGAACCTTCGCTATTATGCAGAGGAGGAGGGCAAACCCCGCGGACTCGCCGAGGATGCCACCGATGAGGAGAAGGCGGCTGCCAAGGCAGCGGTCAAGGCCAGCCAGAAGGAGTTTGTCAAGCATCTCGCTTCCTATGCCGACTGCTACATCAATGACGCTTTCGGCACCGCCCACCGCGCCCACGCTTCCACCGCCCTCATCGCCAAGTATTTCCCGAACGACAAAATGTTCGGCTATCTGATGGAAGGCGAGATCAAGGCCATCGACCACGTCCTTCACGAGGCCGAGCGTCCTTTGACCGCCATCGTGGGCGGCTCCAAGGTCTCTTCCAAGCTCGCAGTCCTCAAGAACCTCGTCGGCAAGGTCGACAACCTCGTCATCGGCGGCGGCATGGGCTATACCTTCATCAAGGCCCAGGGCGGCAAGATTGGCAATTCCCTGCACGAGGATGACCTCATGCCGGATGCGCTCGCCATCCTCGAGGAGGCCAAGGCCAAGGGTGTGAAGGTCTATCTCTCCACCGAGGCTGTCGGCACCCAGGAGTTCTCCAACGAAGCCGAGACCAAGATCTTCCCGTCCTGCGACATCCCTGACGAGTGGGAAGGTGTCGATGCCGGCCCTCATACGCTGGCCGCCTGGAAGAAGGTCATCGACAGCTCCAAGACCATCCTGTGGAACGGCCCCGTCGGCGTATTCGAGATCCCTCAGTTCGCCAAGGGTACCCTCCGCATCGCCCAGGACCTCGCCGAGGCCACTGCCGCCGGCGCGTTCACGCTCGTGGGCGGCGGCGACTCTGTCGCAGCCGTTACCCAGATGGGCTATGCCGACAAGGTGAGCTACGTCTCCACCGGCGGCGGCGCCATGCTCGAGGCCATCGAAGGCAAGGAACTCCCCGGCATCGCCGCGATCCGGGAATAATCCTCAGCTGAGACATACTTGAAATAAGAGAGGACCCCTGCCAGGGTCCTCTCTCTACATAGTAACCATTACCTAACCAATTATATTGAAGGAGGATGATAGATCCTCTTTCTTACAGGTTTATCCGTTTTCCGAGCACAAGCTTGTCACCGGAGTCGTCGGCCTCCCAGAGCTGTGGCTTGCGTGGGCCGTCGTTGCCCTCCTGGTGGTGGCAGATGTAACGGAGTTCGCCGTCGAAGGTGCGGAAGAGCATGCCGTGTCCGGAGTTGTTGGCCAGGAACGGCTCGGGCTCCTGGATCCAGGGACCGGCGATGGTTCCTGACTCCGAGTAGCACACGAGCTGCTCGTAGCGCTCGACGCCCCATGAGGCCCAGAGCATGCCGAGCCTTCCGGTCTGCGTGCGGAAGAACTCCGGACCGTCGGTCACCCAGCCGCAGAGCTTCAGGCCGAAGGTCGCCTCGCCCAGGGTGTTCATCTCGCCGACGGCGGGATTCTCCGAGGCGCGGAACATCGTCACCGGACGCTCGGAGATGGTCTGGGTAAGATCCGAAGAGAGCTCCACATAGTCCATCGTACCGTCGATCAGCTGCGTCCATTCGTGTACGAAGCAGAAATAGACGTGGCCGTCCTCCTCATAGAGGGTGCCGTCGATGCAGTCCCAGTCGTGGGGCTGGTAGTCATAGTCGGGCGTGACGGAGAAAGGGGTATAGGGTCCTTCCGGGTTGTCGGCACGGAGCAGATATGTCTGCGTGTGCTGCACGTTGCGCCGCCTGGGAACCACGTCGACGAGTTCGCGGGATCCGTAGGTGCCGGCGAAATAGTAGTAGTCGCCGATCTTGTGGATCTCGGCCGCGGCGCAGCTGCGCGACCCCTCGTACGGTGTGCCCGTAAGGTCCATGATCTCATATGGTCCCTCCCACATCACGAGGTCCTTGCTCTTGTAGAGCCGTCCTCCCGTGCTGGTCAGGTAGTAAGTCCTGCTGACCGGGTCGGGATAGATGTAAGGGTCGCTCATGGAGAGATCGTTGAAATGGACGGTACGGATGGTGCTCTGCTCCGCCATCATCCGGCGACGGCGTTCTGCCATGCCCGTGGTGTCGCGGGATCCGCTGCCGAAGCTTTTCTGTCCCGGGTCCATCGGCGCCACGGCGACTTCCGTGGGAATCAATTCCTGCTTCACAGGCTCGCAGGGAGCCTGTGAATCCTTGCAGGAAATGAGAACCGCCGATGTCGCAAATAACAGCAGTATCGTTTTTTTCATGTCGTATGAGTTTTATACTCCTTTTTTACCAGCCGGGGTTCTGCTTGAGGTTCGAATTGGCTGCAAGCTGGGCATACGGGAACGGCATAAGCTCGTACTTGCTGTCCCAGCCTTCGCTCCATCCCTTCTCGGAACGGACATCCCACTCCTTTGTTCCGGGTTTATACCCGTAGAAAGTGTACCAGACCTTGTTCTTGTCCTTGAGCGCAGTGGCTGCATCGCCCCAGCGTACCAGGTCGAAGAAACGCTCCTGCTCACCCCAGAGCTCGGCGCGGCGCTCGTCCTTGATGTCCTGCATGGTCATGCTGCCCAATGCGGGGAGACCTGCGCGCTGGCGTACCTGGTTGAGAGCGGCGAGTCCACCGGCAGCATCGCTTCCGGTCAGCTGGCAAACTTCTGCGTACATAAGCAGGACCTCGGAGTAACGCATATACGGATCATTGGTGAAGGTGTACCTCCAGAATCCGGGCACGTCATACAGGTCGGCCTTGTAGATGATGCCCTTGAGGCGGAAGTAGCCTTCGTTGTCGTAGTATCCGGAAGCGCGGACGCCGGGGGTCATGCCTGCATCGTAATCCATCTCCAGCATCTGATCGTAAGTGGCGATCCAGGCTTTGAAGCGGGGACTGTCGAGACCGTCGTGCTTGGTCAGGAAACGTCCGAACTCACCGGTGACGGAGTCCCATCCCCAGCCGCCTCCCTGCACGTGGGAAGGAAGGACGATGTTCTCTGTACGGAGTCCGATCCAGGTAGGACGAAGGTCGTTCTGGGCGCTGCCCGGGTGACCGTCGTTCTCGCCGGCATTGTGCTCGAAGACATACTCGCTGCAGAAGTCTCCGGCGGGACGGAAGAGGATGGACATGTCGCTGA
>CAMJHW010000079.1 GCA_946405645.1 uncultured Bacteroidales bacterium | reverse complement strand
CCTTACAATACTTAATATGAAACGCTTTGCTTTGCTTGCTCAGGTCACGGCGCTGCTTGCTGCCGCGACTTTCTTTTGTCCGCTCAATGCTCAGGACTTCAGTCTGAATCCTTCCGGTTATTTCAACAAGGACGGGGTGGACGTGATGGCTTTCGACGACTTCTATCCCGAGGGACACCAGGGCGGCATCTCCGTGCTGATGAACGGCCATCGCGTTGCCAGCAACGGCGATATCCGCTTCGAGCCGACGCCCGGTCAGTGGCAGCCGGTGCCGAAGCAACTTGGCCGCAGGATCGACGGAAACCGCATCGTGACCACCCTTTGTTTCCCGGATTCGAGCCGGCATTTCACGGGATTCAATCCTATGATATATCCGGACTACCGCGTGACCTATACCGTCACGCTGGAACCGTCCGGAAAGGGATTCCTTGTGACGGTGGACCTGGACACTCCGGTCCCGGAGGAGCTTCTCGGACGAGCCGGATTCAACATCGAATTCTTCCCCGGAGACCTTTTCGGAAAGCCTTGGATAATGGACAACAAGCAGGGAATTTATCCTCAGCAGCCGAATTCTCCACTGCTGACGCAGGAAAGTTATGTATATAAGAGCATAGGCGACTACCGTCCGAAGAACGCTCCGGATACCGATATCGATCATCTTATAGGCGAGGGCTTCAGCCCTTATACGGCAGATGCCGTCATCGCTGAACCCTATGCAGTAGGCAAGTCGTTCACCTCCCGTCCGGACGATCCGTACAGCCGTCTGACCATCAAGTCTCTCAACGGCGCAGACCTCAAGCTTTATGACGGTCGCATGAACCACACCAACGGATGGTTCGTGCTACGTTCCGAGATTCCGGCGGGAGCGACGAAGGGTGCGGTACAATGGTACATCGAGCCCAACGTGGTTCCCGGATGGACATATCCTCCTGTGGTCCAGACCTCCCAGGTGGGCTATCTCCCGAATCAGGACAAGGTCGCCATCATAGAGACCGACCGTCGCGACCCTCCGCTCGTGGGAGCGACTCTCGTCCGCTTCGACGCTGACGGCGAGCACTTCGTGAAGAATTATCCGGCGGAGCCGTGGAACGGCACTTTCCTCCGCTACAATTACCTCATGGTGGACTTTTCCGACATAGAGGAGGAAGGACTTTACGCCGTTCATTACGGTGACAGGAGCTCTCCTATATTCCGCATCGCCTCCGACGTGTATGACAGGGGAGTGTGGCAGCCTGTCGTAGAGTATTTCCTCCCGTATCAAATGTGTCATATGAGGGTCGCGGACAAGTACAAGGTCTGGCACAACACCTGCCACATGGACGATGCGCAGATGGCGCCCGTCGGCAACCATATCGACGGTTATGTACAGCACGATGACAATCCTACTTCGTTCAAGCCCCTCGAAGTCGTTCCAGGAGTGAACATCGGCGGCTGGCATGACGCCGGCGACGACGATGTGCGCCATACCACCGGAAACGAGTGCTACATCCTGACGATGGCGATGGAGAATTTCCATCCGGAAATAGACGCCACGGCCATCGACCAGCATAAGCGCACGGTCGAGATCCACGAACCGGACGGCAAGAACGACATCCAGCAGCAGATAGAGCACGGTATGCTGCACGTGGTTGCCTGCTATGATGCGATGGGCGGACATTTCTCCCGTGGCATCATCACCAACAACCTCCGGCAGTATGCCACCCTCGGCGATCCGTCCTATGCCACCGACGGCATTCTCGGCAATGACGACGACAGGTGGATATTCCCCGACAGCGGTAACGGTGTTTCTACGGCGGTGAACGTAGCGGCATCGGCCCGCGCGCTGCGCGGCCTCAACGACACGCTCGCTACCCGCTGCGTGGAGATAGCCCGGCAAGTCTTCGACGAGGCCGGGGCCCAGGCGCAGACCGGCCGCTCCGGCGGCCCCATGGGCCGCATGCAGCTGGCGGTCGAGCTTTACCTTACCACCGGAGAGAAGCAGTATTTCGATTTCATCGTCAATAACTGGGACGCTGTGGTGGCCTCCGCCGCCAACTGTGCCTGGTACATCGCCAGGGTGGAGAAGCAGATGGAGGGCGACAAGAAATACCGCAAGCAGTGCGCAGCGTTCCACGAAGCGCTGCTGCGCTACCGCGACCGTCTGAATGCCCAGACGGCGGAGACCCCGTACGGTGTCCCTTACCGTCCGAGCATCTGGGGCGCGGGCTGGGACATCCAGTCCTTCGGTTACCGTCACTATTTCCTGGCCAAGGAGTATCCGGACATCTTTGACGCCGACCCGGTGTTCGATGCTCTGAACTTCATCCTGGGTCGTCATCCCGGATCGAACCAGGCTTCCTTCGCCGGGGGAGTAGGCGCACAGTCCACAACGGTCGGATACGGTTTCAACCGTGCCGACTGGACATACGTCCCCGGCGGCACTGTTTCCGGTACTGCGCTCATCCGTCCCGATTTCCCCGAACTGCTCACCTTCCCGTTCCTGTGGCAGCAGGTCGAGTACGTGATGGGCGGAGGCTCTTCGCACTACATGTTCCTCGTCCTCGCAGCGAGGGACTTGCTTGCGCAGTAGGCGATTGGAAGGGCATGGATTAGTCTGGGCGTTTGATTATATTTGCGGTAGAGAATCTATTTGTCATTCAATGAAACGCTTTGCTATACTCTTTGGAGCCGCGCTTGTCGCGCTGGCCGCCTGCTCGCATGAGCGGACGGCGGCGACCCGCGGCATCGGCGTCTATCCCGGCAACCCCGACGAATCCTTCGCTCCTTCGCTGGTCAAGGGGGACAATACTTACCGCAACATCGCACTGGAGAGGCTCACTTACCAGTCTTCCTGCTACGACTACAACCTGACGTCACAACTTGTGACGGACGGTATAGTCGGGGCGGAGCCGCTTGCCTACGTAGATGTCTGCTACCGCTCGGGTGAAAGAAGCGGCAAGGTGGAAAGGGAATTCCACGAGCGGCTGTTCGACGGCAAACCCGACTCCAGGATTGAATTCCCGGTTCCCGACCCTTCCGTAGAGATCGTTTTCTCAGGGATGTCCGTTGGGACTGACAGGATAGAGATAATGGGCGCCGGCGGCGTCAGGGGAGAGGTAACGGTGTATGGCTCGAACGACGGGGAGAACTGGGAAGAGCTTGGATGGGATCCCGTGTCCGGACAATGGGAGTTTTCCTGCGAGGTGGATTTGAAAGACCCCGTGGACTATTCTTTTTTCCGGATGGATTTCGAGGTAGGCGGGGCCGGCAGCATGTCCCTTAATACCGTCAATTTCTATAAGGACGGAGAGCTTTTGGATGTCCTTCCCAGCAACAGATTCGTCAGCGCCTGGCGTAGTGCCGGGGCGGCTGACGAATGGGTCTCCATAGATTTAGGGTTCGTGTCGGAGTTCGACAAGCTGGTATTCCACTGGCTTAATCCTGCCGCATCCGGCGAAATACTTGTTTCGAAAGACAATGTCGTCTGGACTTCCGTGGCGGAAATCGGCAGTGCCGCCGACTTTGGCGAGGTTAAACTCGCCAAGGCGGCCAAAGGCCGGTATGTCAAGGCGGCGTTCGCCGCGTCCGCGGACGGGCGGCCGCTCGAGCTCGCCGAGCTCGAGGTGTTCGGCCGCGGAGGCTCAGCCGCCGTGGCTAAAGCCGCGCCTGCGCGGCAGGGCGCACGTCAGGACCTTGCAGGCGGAGCCTGGAAGCTCCGGCGCGCCTCCCTGGTGCAGGCTGACGGCGTGGCCCTATCGGCACCGTCGTTCGACGACGGCGCCTGGATGCCGGCGACAGTCCCCGGCACCGTACTCGCGAGCTTCGTCAATGCCGGCGCCGTCGCAGACCCCAACTCTGCCGACAACCAGCTCCTGGGTTCGGACTCCTATTTCCGTTCTCCGTTCTGGTATCGCAACTCTTTTGATGCGCATATCGATTCGGAACGCCAGTTCCTGCATTTCGACGGCATCAACTGGAAAGCCGACATCTTCCTCAACGGAAGCTCGCTCGGCCGTATCGAAGGGGCTTTCCGCGAGGCGGAATTCGACGTGACCGGCATACTGAAAGAAGGCCGTAACGACCTCGCCGTCCTGATCCATCAGAACATCCACTACGGCGCCGTCAAGGAGCAGACCGCCTACAGTTCCGACCAGAACGGCGGTATCGTGGGAGCCGACAACCCCACGATGCACGCAACTGTCGGATGGGACTGGATACCTACTGTACGCGGCCGCGACATCGGCATATATGACGATGTGTATATAGCGTACAAGGGCAATGTCAGTGTCAAAGACCCGTTCGTCCGAACTGTTCTGCCGCTTCCGGACACTACTTCCGCGGATGTTTTTGCCGAGGTCACTCTCGTCAACAATTCCGACAGCAACGTCTCCGGCTCGCTTCGCGGGGCCTTCGGCGACGCGATGTTCGACATCGCCCAGAGCCTCGCCCCGGGCGAGTCCAAGACTGTAAAGGTCGGCCCCGCCGACGTCCCTTCCCTTCACTTGCAGCATCCCAAGCTTTGGTGGCCAAAGGGTTATGGGGAGCAGAACCTCTACGACGTCCGTTTCTCATTCGTCTTGGACGGAAAGGTCTCCGACGAAGTCTCCTTCAAGTCCGGAGTCCGGCAAATGGATTTCTCGGTTGATGCCTACGAGCCGACGCCCGGCCTGCAGAGGGGCGGCTTCGAGTCGTCAGGCGAGCCGCAACGGCTCAGCCTGTACGTCAACGGCCGCCGCTTCATAGGCTTCGGCGGCAACTGGGGCTTCCCGGAGCATCTTCTCAATTATCGCGGACGCGAATATGACATCGCCGTAGGCTATCACGCCGACATGAACTTCACCATCATCCGCGACTGGGTGGGAATGACCGGCGACAAGGAATTCTATGAGGCCTGCGACCGTCACGGAGTGATGATATGGCAGGATTTCTGGCTGGCCAATCCCTGGGACGGACCCGATCCGTACTACCCCGGATTGTTCGAAGAGGTGGCGGAGGAGTATGTCCGCCGCGTGCGCAATCATCCTTCGATCGCCATCTATGTCGGCCGCAACGAAGGCAATCCTCCTGCGGAGATCGACGCCTTCCTTGCGGAGACGGTTGCGCGCGAACATCCGGGAATGTACTACATCCCGCATTCAGCGGCCGGAGTGGTCAGCGGCGGCGGTCCCTACAGGGCCTTGCCTCAAAAGGACTATTTCAGCCTTTGGGGCCACGACACTTTCCACAGCGAACGCGGAATGCCCAACGTGATGAATTACGAGGACATGGTCCGGGCTTTCGGAGTGGAGAATATCGAGCCCGTCAACACGATGGAGCACCCCAATCCCATCTATGGAATGCACGACTACACTTTGGGCGTCGTGCCCAATGCGTCTTCCGCCCAGTCTGCCGACAGCTTCAACCGCATCATCGCCAAGGCCTTCGGCGAACCGGCCGATGCGAAGGAGTTCGCCGCGCTGGCCCAATGGGTCAATTATGACGGATACCGTGCCATTTTCGAGGCGCGCAGCGAACAGCGCCGCGGGATGATTCTCTGGATGAGCCATCCCGCCTGGCCTTCGATGGTCTGGCAGACCTACGACTATTATTTCGAGCCCACGGGTGCGTATTTCGGGAGCAAGAAGGCCTGCGAGCCGCTCCATATACTGTGGAATCCCCTTCACGATGATATCGAGGTGGTGAATTATCACGCTGGTGACAAGCGCGGCCTGACGGCCTCCTGCAGGCTTGTCAACCTTGACGGAAGCGTCGCGTGGAACCGCGAGGCACCGCTGGACATAGCTGAAGACAAGACTGTGGTTTGCTTTCCTCTGGAGTTCCCGTCCGGGCTGACGGACGTGTATTTCATCAAGCTGACGCTGACCGATGCGTCCGGCGCCGTTCTCTCGGAGAACCTGTACTGGCGCGGACGCGAGGATGGCAACCTGAAAGCCTTGAGGAATGTTCCTCAGGTGACGCCGGGCTGGAATATGACCAGGACTTCAACTAAAACCGATCATTGCTTTACGGTTACGGTGACCAATGACGGGAAGGCCCCGGCGATGATGCTTCGCCTCAAGGCTGTCGATTCCGCTACCGGCGACCTCGTGCTTCCGGTACTCTATTCCGACAACTATTTCTTCCTGATGCCCGGCGAGTCTCGGACCTTCAGCGTGAAGGTCCGCAAGGAGGACTGCGCCGGAAAGCCCTACATAGCATTGAGCGGCTTCAATGTCCCTGAAATGAAACTGAAATAATAACACTAAAACCTTGATTATGAAAAAGATCCTGTTATTCGCGGCTGCGGCGTTGGCTTTCGCGGCCTGCGGTGCCCCGAAGGGGGAGAAGGCCGACGACGGCCAGCAGCTGTTCATCGGCGACGACATCGCCGTCGCCCAGACCCAGTACGGCAAGGTGCGCGGGTACATCCTCCACGACATCTACCAGTTCAAGGGCATTCCCTATGGCGCTCCTACCGGCGGCAAGAACCGCTTCATGCCTCCGCAGAAGCCTGAGCCGTGGGAGGGCATCC
>CAMJHW010000078.1 GCA_946405645.1 uncultured Bacteroidales bacterium | reverse complement strand
TCGGCGGCGCCAAGGCCGCGATGGGCGGAAGCCTCGAGGAGGTCCTTGCAGCCGCGCAGAAGGCTATCGACAACACCCGCAGCATGGGTGTCGGCCTGAGCCCTTGCACCATCCCCGAAGTCGGCCACCCCAACTTCACCATCGAACCCGGTTATATGGAGGTCGGTATCGGCCACCACGGCGAACCCGGCATCGAGGTCGCCAAGCTTGAGACTGCAGGGCAGATTGCGAAGCGCATGTGCGACGTCATCCTTCCCGACCTGCCATTCGCTTCCGGCGACGAGGTTGTAGTCCTCGTGTCCGGCCTGGGCTCCACTCCACTTCTAGAGCAGTACATCTTCTATGACGAGGTGGAGAAGATCCTCACCGATAAAGGCATCAAGGTGCATCAGGCACTTGTCGGCAACTATTTCACTTCGCTCGAGATGGCGGGTATCACCCTCACCCTGATGAAGCTCGACGACGAACTCAAGGAGTGCTTCGACCTCGAGTGCAACTCCATGGGACTCACACAGTATCCTAAAGACTAGTACAATGGAAAAATTCACACAAGAGGCCGGAAGCCTCATAGTCGACAGGCTCATCCTGGCCATCCAGGAGAACAAGCAGTACCTGAGCGATATCGACGGCGCCATCGGCGACGGAGACCATGGCATCAATATGAACAAGGGCTTCACCCTCTGCAGGGAGGCACTCGACAAGCAGCCCGGAGACTTCACCTACGGGCTGAAGACCCTTGGCAAGATCCTTATGATGAAGATCGGAGGTTCCATGGGGCCCCTCTATGGAAAGTTCTTCCTTTCCATCGGCAAGGCGCTCGACGGCGTGGCCGAAATCGGCCGCGACGAGTTCGGACAGGCCCTCAGGGCCGCCCTTGACGCCATCCACGCCATCTCGCCCGCCCAGGTCGGCGACAAGACCCTTATGGATGTCCTCATCCCTGCGGACGAGGCGTACAGCGGCGCCGTGGCCGAGGGCCTCTCTTTCGAGGCAGCCCTCGACGCTTTGGACGCCGCCGCCCTCAAGGGCCGCGACAGCACAGTGGATATGGTCGCCAAGCTCGGCCGTTCAAGTCGTCTCGGAGAGCGTTCCAGGGGTGTGATGGATGCAGGATCTGCATCCTGCTACCTGATCCTCCATACCATGGCGGACACCATCAAGGAACTCCTTGCAGCCTAGGATATGCTCATCGTCCTGCTCATACTGGCCATCGCCTTCATCGTCATATCGACGACGAAGTTCAAACTGCACCCTTTCCTGGCACTGATCATTGCCGCCATCGGATACGGGTTGTGCTCGGGCATCCCGCTGGATAAGATCATTTCTTCGGTCAACAACGGATTCGGCAGCACGGTCAGTTCCATCGGCATCGTGATCGTGATAGGATGCATCATCGGCACTTTCCTTGAAGAGTCCGGCGGTGCGTATGTGATGGCGCGGAGTGTATTGGGCCTTGTCGGAGAGAAGCGCGTGCCGCTGGCGATGCTTATCCTCGGATATTTCATCTCCATTCCGGTCTATGCCGATTCCGGATTCGTGATCCTCACTCCGCTAAACCGTGCGCTTTCAAAGAAGGCAGGAATCACCCTGGCCGCAACGGCTTGCGCACTCGGCCTTGGCCTTACCATCACCCACTGCCTTATACCTCCCACACCCGGTCCCATCGCTGCCGCGGGCATCATGGAGGCCGACCTCGGCCTGGTCATCCTTACCGGCATTGCGGCAAGCATCCTTCCCCTGCTCGTTGCCTGGTTGTTCGTAACCAAATGGGCTACGCGCACATATATCGACCCCGAACCCAATGAGACGGATGCCGACATCGTCGAGAAGGTCAAGCATGCGCCGTCCGCTACCAGATCTTTCCTCCCCGTGGTCATTCCGCTTCTGCTGATCGTCCTCAGGTCCGTATCCACATTCCCGTCGGCGCCGTTCGGTGAAGGCACCTTCGCCAAGCTCGTAGGCTTCATCGGCGAACCGGTCGTCGCCCTTCTGATAGGAATGGTCCTGGCATTCACCTTGCCCAAGAAGTTCGACAAGGAGATGCTGTCAACGACCGGCTGGGTAGGCAAGTCCCTCAGCTCAGCTGCCATCATCATCATGATTACGGCTGCGGGCGGTTCATTCGGAATGATCCTCAGGGATTCGGGCATCGCCGATGTCCTCAGCGAATCCCTCTCCCGCTTCAATCTCGGCATCTGGCTTCCGTTCCTGATCGCCTTCGCACTTAAGACTGCGCAGGGTTCTTCCACGGTAGCCATTATCACTACGGCGTCGATCGTCGCTCCCCTGATGGGCGTGATGGGTTTCGTCGCTCCGCTCGAGAAAGCCATACTTGTTACTGCCCTCTGTTCCGGCGCCATGATGGTGTCGCACGTCAACGACAGTTTCTTCTGGGTGGTGACCCAGATGTCCGGGATGAACATCAAGACCGGATACAAGCTTCACACCCTCGGTACTTTCATCTGCGGACTGGCGGCCATGCTCACCATGACTGCAATGTATGCAATATTTTGCTGATTGAGATATGAATAAGAAATCTATACTCGAAATCCAATCCGTCTATACCGCCAACGCTTTCACGATTAACGGTGTACCTTATGTCGGCGCCGGCTCCGAAACGACCCCGGCGGTCTATGTGCAGGATCTGCTGGCAAGCACTTCCAGCCTTGTGAACGGCTGCCCCGGAGGCGTGATGAGCTTCGTTCCCGTCCCCGGACATCCCGACCTGTTCTATTCCATCATGGGCCTGTTCCCTCCCTTCGTCGGGATGGAGGCGGGAGTATTCATGCATCGCCGTACCGGCGAGACATGGGAGACCACCAAAGCCATGGCCCTTCCCTTCGCCCACCGCTGCGACATCCTTGAGAAGGAAGGCCGCAACTGGCTGTTCGCCGCATCGTGCAGCAAGTTCAAGGCGGAGCCTGCCGACTGGTCGCAGAGCGGCGAACTGTACGTGATTCCTCTCGATTCCGAGACCGGACTCCCCGGCACTCCCGAGCTTGTCTATGACAAGATCTGGCGTCATCACGGGATGCTCAAGGCCTGCGTCGCTGGAGACGATACCCTTTTGTTCTCCGGCGCGGAGGGCGTGTTCTACATGGCTCGCGAAGACGGCAAATGGGCTGTCAAGCAGCTGTTTGACCACGAGGTGAGCGAATTCGGCCTCATCGACCTGGACGGCGACGGAAAGGATGAGCTCGTGACCATCGAGCCCTTCCACGGCAATACCTTGAACGTATATAAGAATACCGGCGAAGGCTGGGAGAAGCTCTACACCGATGAGCTCTGGTTCGGCCACGGACTCAGCTGCGGCATGTTCAAGGGCGAACCCGTCATCGTGGTAGGAAACCGCCGCGGTCCGCTGACGTTGAACCTCTACCGCCGCAAGGCGGACGGCTCCTTCTCCCGCGAGATTCTCGAGGAACAGGCCGGCCCCACCCAGACCCAGGTATTTACTGCTGATGGCCAGGACTATATCCTCAGCGCCAACCAGCTCAAGAATGAAGTAGCATTGTATTATTAATAAATCGACATGGACAACAAATCAAAGCAGATAGGCCTCGTCGGACTTGGCGTTATGGGCAAGCCGATGGCCAAGAACATTATCAAGAACGGATTCTCGCTCACTGTATTCGACATCAAGCCCGAACCGGTCCAGGAGCTTGTGGCGCTCGGCGCCAAGGCGGCTGCGACTCCTGCGGAGCTCGCCGCCAAGTGCGACATCATCATCACCATGCTGCCCAACTCCCCTCATGTGGAGAGCGTAGTGTGCGGCCCGAACGGCATCCTCGAGGGCGTACGCCCCGGATCCATCTATATCGACATGAGCTCGATCTCCCCCGTCGTCTCCAAGAAGCTCTGCGGCATCGTGGCCGAGAAGGGCGTCGAGATGCTCGACGCTCCCGTCAGCGGCGGAGAGCCCAAGGCCATCGACGGTACGATGTCCATTATGGTCGGCGGAAAGGAAGAAGTCTTCGAGTCCGTCAAGGACGTCCTGAAGGCTATGGGTGACGCAGTCACGCTCGTCGGTGAGATCGGCAGCGGCAACACCTGCAAGCTTGCCAACCAGATCATGGTTGCTCTCCATCTCTCGGCGGTTGCCGAGGCTATGGTATTCGCCGAGAAGGCCGGAGTTGACCCGGAGAAGGTCTATCAGGCCATCCGCGGAGGCCTCGCCGGCAGCACTGTCCTGGATGCGAAGATGAACATGATCCTCGACCGCAACTTCAAGCCCGGCGGCCCCATCTGGATGCATACCAAGGACCTTCTGAACGTCCGTGACGCCGCCCTCGCCATCGACGCGCCCATTCCTCTCACCACCCAGGTGCTCGAGGCTTTCAAGGCCTGCAAGTGCGACGGACATGTCAATGACGACCATAGCGGAGTCATCCAGTATTGGGAGAAACTCGCCAACGTAACTGTAAAACGCCGTAAATAATATGACATTCAGAACACTCATCCTGTCCCTGACGGCAGGACTATTCTTGACTATGGGAGCTTACGCCCAGGAGTCCAAGGAGGCCGCCATGCACAAGAAAGCGGTCGACTTGATTTCACAGATGACCCTGGACGAGAAGATCAGCATGATGATGAACAGCACTCCCGGAGTGGAGAGGCTCGGCATTAAACCCTACGACTGGTGGAATGAGGCCCTCCACGGAGTTGCCCGCAACGGTCGTGCTACCGTTTTCCCCGAGCCTATCGGTCTGGGAGCCACTTTCGACCCGGAGCTCGTCAGGAAGATCGGTGACATAGTTTCCGACGAAGGCCGCGCCAAATTCGAAAAGGCACGCGAGATGGAGAACTACAACCGCTACACAGGTCTGACTTTCTGGGCGCCTAACGTCAATATTTTCAGGGATCCCAGATGGGGCCGTGGAATGGAGACTTATGGCGAGGATCCCTACCTTACCGGCACTATGGGCTCCGCCTACGTCAAGGGTATCCAGGGAGATGATCCTTTCTACCTGAAAGCTGCTGCCTGTGCGAAGCATTTCGCAGTACACTCCGGTCCCGAATCCGTCCGTCACAGCTTCAATGCCCTTCCCAACATGAAGGACCTTTATGAGACCTATCTTCCGGCTTTCGAGAGACTGGTCAAAGATGCTGACGTGGAAGTCGTTATGGGAGCTTACAACCGTGTATTCGGCGAAAGCGCTTCCGGCAGCACTTTCCTTCTTACCAATCTGCTCCGCGAGCAGTGGGGCTTTGACGGCCACATAGTTTCGGACTGCGGCGCGGTCGATGACATTTACGGCGGACATCACATCGCCAAGGATGCTGCCGAAGCCAGCGCCATCGCCATCAAGGCCGGCCTGAACCTGGAGTGCGGCAACTCTTTCCGCAGCCTTAAGACCGCCATCGAGCGCGGGCTTCTTACCGAGGCCGACATCGACGAGGCTCTCGAGCCTCTGCTGATGACCCAGCTCAAGCTCGGTATTCTCTTCAACGATCCCGACTGCCCTTATTACGGCATTCCCGCGTCAGTCATCGGCAGCCCCGAGCATTATGCCGTAGCACGCCAGGCTGCTGTCGAGTCGATGGTACTCCTCAAGAATGACAATGACCTCCTTCCTCTTCGCAAGGATATCATGAACGTTTACGTAACGGGTACGGCGGCGACCGACACTTACTCTATGATGGGTAACTATTTCGGCATATCCGACCACTACAGCACCTATCTCCAGGGCATCGTAGCCAAGGTCAGTGACGGTACCAACGTCAACTACAAGCCGGCTTATACCATCGTTCCTACAAGGGATGTAAACCCCGGCAACTTTGCCACCGCCCAGGCCGCCTCAGCCGATTATACAATAATGTTCATGGGTAACAACGGAACTACCGAAGGCGAAGAGAGCGACGCTATCAGTTCTCCCAGCATAGGCGACCGTCTGAACATCGACCTGCCCGACAATCAGTTGTCTTTCTTCAGGGAAGTGGTCAAGATGAGGACCAAAAACAACCACCTCATCGTAGTCGTTACCGGTGGAAGCCCTGTCAATCTCCAGGAAATAGCCGCGAGTGCCGATGCCGTGATCATGGCATGGTATCCCGGACAGGAGGGCGGCGACGCCCTTGCCGAACTGCTCTTCGGAGAGAAGAATTTCAGCGGCAGACTGCCTATCACTTTCCCCATCTCCACCTATGCGCTTCCTCCATTCTCCGACTATGATATGCGGGGACGCACCTACAAGTATATGACGGGCAACACGATGTATCCGTTCGGATACGGCCTCTCTTATGGAAGCAGCCAGTATGGCGATCTTAAGGTCGTCACCAGCAAGCCTAAGCTCGGCAGCCCCATAGAGCTTGAGATTCCTGTCACCAATACCGGTAAGGTGGATCGTACGGAGACCGTACAGCTTTATGTTTCGACTCCAAACGCCGGTCAGGGCGCCGCTTTCAGCCAGCTCGTAGCGTTTGAAAGAGTCAGCCTGAAACCTGGTGAGAGCCGTACTGTACGCTTTACTGTGACTCCCGACCAGATGAGGGAATTCCAGCGTGACGGCAGCACCAAGCTGCTCAAAGGCACGTATAAGATCACTGCCGGCGCAGC